>DVHV01000078.1 GCA_018711775.1 Candidatus Onthocola stercoravium
CAAATAGCAACAGCCAAAAGAATGATATCTTTAGGAAGTAATGATGAATTTATTTCAAAGGCAACTGGATTGTCAATAAATGAAATTAATGCTTTAAGAAAAAAGATGCAATTATAATGATTTAAATAAGGAAGTATATGAGAAAAGAAAATAAATTAGTAGAAGAATCTTTAGCTTTTGTCAAAGCATATATGGCGGATAAGTCAAATGATAATTATGGCTCGCATTATCAATTGGAACTAGATTATGCCTATGAAGATGGACAAAAGGATGGTATGAAAAATGGTGCTAAAAACAACCAAATAGCAACAGCCAAAAGAATGATATCTTTAGGAAGTAATGATGAATTTATTTCAAAGGCAACTGGATTGTCAATAAATAAAATTAAAGCTTTAAGAAAAGAGATGTAACTCTTTTTCTTGTTTTTTTTGGGCTTTAATTGTACAATATTCTTGGTGGTTATAAATGGCATTGTTATTAACACTAATTAGTGGTTTATTTTTTTTGATAGGAATTATCGTTTATAAATTTATTAAGCATAAAAAGGAACTTACAATTGGAGCAATGGGTTGTGCTTTTGTGGTAATTATTGGTCTTATTGCTTTAGATTTAATACCAGAATTGATAGAAATTAAAAAGTGGTATTCAATTATTTTTGTAGTTATTGGTTTAGTTTTCTTGGTATTAATCGATAAACTTATTCCACATCATCATCATAATCATAAAGAAAACGATGAAGATACTCATGAACATCAAGAACATTTAGAACATATTGGTTTTATTACAATACTTGCTTTACTTTTACACAATATGGTTGAAGGTATGGCTTTATATAGTGTTAGTGTTAATAATTTGGAAAGTGGTATTTTGATGTGTTTAGGTATTGGTTTACACAATTTGCCATTTGGTTTTCAAATAGCAAACTACAGCAATAAAACAAGCAATAAATTGGCAACATTATTGTTAGTTGTCTCTGGTTTAATTGGTGGTTTAATCATTTATTCTTTTGGCAGTATAAGTGAATTTGTAACTGGTATTATAATTGCTCTTACACTAGGAATGATACTTTATATATTATTTTTTGAATTATTACAAGAAGTTTGGAATAATATAAAGCATAATGCTACTTTTTGTGGTATAATTATAGGGATTCTAATATTAGTATTAATTAACTTGATATAAAGGAGGAAGAGGAGTTGAAAAAGGTATTAGTAACTGGTGCTGCTGGTAGTGTTGGTGTACATGTTATTAAATATTTACTCGCTGAGGGAAAATATGAAATTACTGCTCTTGATTTGAAAAATAAAAACGTATTTAAAAGAATGCGTAGATTTAGAAAAAGAATAAATATATTATATGGCGATGTTAATGATCGAGTTTTAATCGAAGCTTTAGTTAAAGATCACGATATAATTATTCATTTAGCTTCTAGTTTACCGCCGCTTTCTGATATGAAAAAAGGTCTTTCAGAAATAATTGATTTTGATGGAACTGAAAATATTGTTAGAGCTATTAGTTATTATAATCCAAAGTGTCATTTATTTTTTGCTTCTACTACAAGTATGTATAAGACAACAGAAAATCCAACGGTTAAAACCAAAATAGAGTTAGATGAATATGATTATTTTGCTCAAGCAAAATACAAAGCAGAGTTGTTAATTAAAGATAAGTTAAAGAATTACACAATTTATCGTATTCCTTTAGTTTTAAGTAATCCTTTATGTGAACCTTTTATGTATCATGTTAAAAAGGATATGATTATTGATTGTATAACTAAAGAAGATGCCGCATATGCATTTGTTAAGGGAATTAAATATATAAGTGATATAAATCGAAAGACTTTTAATGTTACTGGAGAAGAAACAGTTAAAGTTAGAGATTTATATGATAAGATGTTGGAGATAAATGGTTTAACTTTTAAATATGTCTTAAGTCGAATTTTCTTGGAAAAAAATTATTATAGTCCAGTTTGTGCTGATAAAGATGAATTAAATAATATTATTAATTATCGTAATGATTCGTTAGCAGAATACTATAATAGACTTAGAAGTCGTGCTAAAAAAAGAAAATTTGCTAGATTTTTAGCTAAGCCATTTGTAAAAAATAAATAATGACTGGACTTGCTTTAGCAGGTGGTGGAGTTCGCGGCGCTTATCAAATTGGAGTTTATTTAGCTTTAAAGAAGTGTCATATTAAAATTGATGGTTTTGTTGGTACAAGTATTGGTGCTTTTAATGCAGCAATGTTAGCAGCAGGAAGAGATCGAGAATTATTGAAATTTTGGCAAAATGTCGATGTTGGTATGATTTTGGGATTAAGTGATAAATTAATTGCGGAACTAAAGGAAAATAAATTGGATTATGGATTAATTAAAGAAGGTTTTAATAGTTTTAAACAAATACTTATTAATAAAGGATTAAGTACGGATAAAATGCAAACTTTATTAAGAGAGCTTAATATTGCTGAAACTTTATATAAATCTAAAAAGGATTTTGGGTTAGTAACAGTAAGATTTGGTGATTTAAAACCATTGTATTTATTTAAAAATGATATTCCTCCAGCTAGGCTTAATGACTATATATTAGCTAGTTGTTATTTGCCAATATTCAAGATGGAAAAAATTATCGATAATAATTATTATTTAGATGGGGGATTTTATGATAATGTTCCAGCGAATGCTCTATTAAATAAAGGTTATAATAAAGTATATGCGGTAGATTTGGAAGCCATTGGTATAAAAAGACCTTATTTAGATAAAAAGAAGATTGTTGAAATAAAGCCATCTCGGAAATTAGGAAGTATTTTAAATTATAATTTAGAAAAAATTCAGGATAATATTAAATTAGGATATTATGATGCTTTAAAGATAGTTAAAAATTATGATGGGTATAAGTTTATTTTTAAAGTAAGAGGTAATTGGTATTATAAATGGTTAATTAGAAATGTAAGTAAAACGACACTAAAAGAAATGCAAAGATTTTTTAGAACTAAGGATAATAAAAAATTAGTTATTAAGGCTTTAGAATATGTAATGCGGCAGGAAGAATTCAATTATTTTGAAGTATATATTCCTTATAAAGTTATTAGAAAAATTCAAGGTAGAAAGAAATACGGAGTTTATCGGTTTATTAATCAATTATAATTTTGAGGTAGTTATGAAGTTAAAACTTAGTAAGACAGGTAAAATAATATTAGCAGTTAGTATACTTTTAATAGGAGTATTAATACTTTTTATTTATTATAGACAGGAAAATAGTGGTAGTGTTCATAAAATGGAATCTAATGAATTTTACGATATTAAAATTGATTATGATAAAACTGGTATTAAAAGTATAGATGAAAAAATTGCTAATTTTGTTAAAAATAAAGAAAAAAGTTTTATTGATATAGTTGATACATCTGGTAATATACAAACTAGTAAATATAATTTGATTATTAATACTAATACTAGTAATTACAATGATGTTATTAGTGTACATGCTTTAAGTTATGCTTATACTGGTGGAGCACATTATACTAGGGAAGAGGAAAGTTTCGTTTATGATCAGAAGAAAAAGAAATATTTAACTTTTTTAGATATTTTAGTTGATGAAGATTTTAATAAAATTAGTTTTCTTGTTTTGGAAGCAATTTATGATTATGCTAATGAGAGAAAAATCGTTTTAAATGAAGAATGGGTTAGTGAAGGAACTAATTATAGTGATGCAAATTATCAGCATTTCTCTTTTGATGAAGAAGGATTAAATATAAGTTTTTCGCCATATCAAATTGCTAGTTGGGCAGATGGGGAAATAAATATAAGTATTCCTTATAAAAAGTTGCATGGAATTTTAAAAGTAGAGTATTTAACAGAAGATATTGATACAAGTATAGATACGATAATTAAACCGGGATATAGAGATTTAGAACAATTTAAAGATAAGAAATTGATTGCTTTTACTTTTGATGATGGCCCTAATAACAAGACTACAAGTAGGTTGTTGGATGGACTTGGAGAATATAATGCAAAGGTTACTTTCTTTGTTTTGGGGAGTAGAGTAGAAAATAATAAGGAAGTTTTAAAGAAGGCTTATGAAGAAGGTAATCAAATAGGATCTCATACGTATAATCATTTAAATTTGTTCTTGTTGAATGATGAAGAGATATTATCAGAAGTTAATGCTACTAATTCAGTAGTGGAAGAGGTAATTGGAGTAAGACCAAATTTACTTAGACCACCTTATGGTAATATAAATGACCATATTAAGTCTTTGGCAAATATGCATATAATAAATTGGAATGTCGATACGGAAGATTGGAAACTTAAAGATCGTAATTTAATTAAAGATAAGATAATTGCTGATGCCCATGATGGAGCAATTGTATTACTTCATGATATCTATACAGAATCGGTTGAAGGTGCTCTCTTGGCAATGAAAGAGTTAGAAAAAGAAAATTATGCTTTTGTTACAATCGAAGAAATGGTACAATTAAGAGGGGTTAATTTAGATTACGATACGACTTATTTTAATTTTTTAAAGGAGTGAGGAAAAATGGGAAGAGCATATGAAGTTAGAAAAGCCAGTATTCAAAAGACTGGAGCTGCAAAAGGAAAATTATATACGACTTTTGCAAAAGAAATATATTTGGCGGCGCATAAGGGAAGTCCTAATCCAGATGCTAATGTAGTATTAAAAAGATTGATCGATAAAGCTAAAAAGCAACAAGTACCTAATGATATTATCAATAGAGCAATTGATAAAGCCAAAGGTTTAGGACAAGATGAATATCATGAAGTTATGTATGAAGGGTTTGGACCTGGAGCAGCAACTTTGATGATTAAGTGTTTAACAGATAATGTCAATAGAACTGTTGGTATGGTTAGAGCAGCTTTTAATAAGGTTAATAAAAGTTTGGGAGTAACTAATTCAGTTGCTTATAACTATGAACATTTAGGAATATTATCGTTTAAATATGATAATGAAGAAGCAGTATTTGATGCTTTACTTAATGCTGGTATTGAAATAAATGATATTGAGAATGAAGATGGAGAAATAGTATTATATCTTAGTCCGGGAGATGTCAATAAGGCTAAGGATGAGCTCGAAAAACTAATTCCTAATATCGAATATGACCTAGATGAAGTTGGTTATTATGCTAAAGAAAATATTACTTTAACTGGGGAAGATAAAGAGTTATTTGATCGACTTTATAAATTACTTGATGATATTGAAGATGTATCAGAAATATATACTAATGTAAATATGGATTAATTATGGAAAAGAAAACTTGGAAATTAATTACGATAATCTTTGTCAGTTTATTGTTATTTTATGGGATATTACTTGTTTTTGGTGGTAATATTGCAGGGCTTTTGTATCAAGCATTATTTTATGGCAAATATAATACAATGTTTATTTCAGAGATAGTTTTGTTAATTTTTGCTTTAGTAATGTTAGCAGTAAGAAAGAGACTCAATATTTTAAAACCGCAAGGTAAATCGATTGTTTATGGCATTAAAAGAGGAATTCCGATATTTGTTGTCAGTCTTATTAGTTTAATGAGCAGTTTAACAGGAATAATGGGAGAAGAATTAAATGTTCCTAATTTAATTAGTTTAATTATTCTAGCAGTTACTATTGGAATGGCTGAAGAATTTTTCTTTCGAGGATTTATTCAAGGCGAAATAGTTGATGCTTATGGTAAGAGTAGAAAACAAGTTATTATATCTGTTGTTGTAAGTGGGGTAATATTTGGTTTAGTTCATTTAACAAATGCGTTAAGTGGACAAGATATTATTACAACTCTTATGCAAGTAATACAAGCATCTAGTTTAGGAATACTTTTAGGTTCTATTTACTTTATAACCAAAAATATTTGGTCAGTGGTATTTTTGCATGCGTTTTATGATTTTGCTATCATGCTAGGTGAAGTGAATAGTTATAAGGATTGCATCAATAGTACAGATATATCGATGGTTATGTTAATATTTACTTTGGTTGCATCTTTAGTTTATGTAGTAATCTATTTAGTGGGGGCTTATCTCAACTTGCAAAAAAGACATGTAAATGAATATATCAAAGAAGAAGTAACTGATGAAATAATAGTTAAAGATAGGGAAAATGCTACGAAGGCTAAGAAACTTGTCGTTGTAGTAATTGTTCTTTTGTTCTTGGTATCTCCTTTGATCCCTGCAGATGAAGTTGAAAACTTTCAAATTTGTTATACATATGAAAATGTGGATATAAATGGTGAAGTTAATTTTGCCCTTGATAATGAATTTGTTTTAAATGATGTAAAGTTATATGTCGATGATCATAATTTAGTTATGGAAAGTAATGATGGAGAATATAAAACAGTTATTGAAACATTAGAAGATGATATATATGATATCTATGTTTACGAGTTGGATAATAACTATCATATTTTACTTAATGCTAATGAAATTTTATATTATGGAGTAGTAAGTAAGGATAGTGTAGCTATTACAAGTGAGTTTACAAGTATCTTAATTAATAGTTTTCAAAAATATGATGTACCAGAAATTATGGACATGGGTAAATTCGAAAGTAATGATGGAGTGTATCCACTTATAAAAAGTTATGTAAGTGATTACTTTATTATAAAAGATAATGTAGTAATGGTAATTGAGTAAATGCTAGAGCACTATTTTTTGGTGCTTTTTTATTTTTTAAAAATAAGACAAAAAGTAGTGTAAATCTGTATAATAAATATATATAAAAAATAATGGTTAGTGGTATAATAATATATATTGGTGAGTATTATGAAGAAGTACAAATTAAAGAAATTTAATGTAATATTATTTACTTTTATAATTCTAATGTTTTTAGAATTATCTTTTAGAATATTAACAAATGTTACAATTTTTAATATTAGTTTTTTGTATGTAACTTTATATAATATTTTTGTTTCACTACTTATAAGTTTTTTAGTAACTTGGGGTAATAATAAGTTTAATAAAGTTATTTATTATATTACGATTTTTATAATATCTTTTATTTATGCTCTTCAATTGTGTATTTATAAAATGTTTGGTTTTTATTTTGATTTGTCGTTACTTAGTGCAACTGATCAAGTGGCAAGTTTTGCAGGGGATGGATTAAAATTAATCTTAGAAAATATAGTTGGAGTTATAGTATTATTTTTGCCATTTATTATATTACTTATTTTTATTAGAAGAATAAGTATTCATAAAAATGAAGTTAAGATTAATATTATTAAGTTAATATCTTTAGTAGTAGTTTATTTAGTATTTATTGGAACTTTGTATATTAATGGGAATGGAATTAATTCAGCGAAAGAATTATATTTTAATGTAAGTAATAATGAACTTAATATTAGAAAATTTGGAGTACTTAATGCTTTTAGAATTGATGTAAAAAGAAGTATTTTTGGATTTGAAGTAAAATTAGATATTCCGGATGATTATGTTGATCCAGACAAAGATGATGATGAAGAGGATGAAGAACCAGAAATAGTTTATGAATATAATAATTTGGATATCGATTTTGATTCTTTAATTGCTAGTGAAAGTAATAGTACTATTAAGATGATGCATGAATATTTTAAGAATGAAAGTGGTACCTTGCAAAATGAATATACGAAATATTTTGAAGGTAAGAATTTGATATTATTTATGGCAGAAAGTTTCAATGAAATTGCTGTAAGAGAAGATATAACTCCAACTTTATATAAGTTAGTAAATAGTGGTTTTAAATTTAATAATTTTTATACACCAACGATTAGTAGTACAATTGGTGGAGAATTTCAAGAACTTACTGGTTTGGTAGCGGCATCTGGTTTCTTATCACCTTGGAAAAGTGGTGAAAATTACTATCCATTTGGGGTAGCTACAGCATTTCAAAATTTAGGTTATAATACATATGCATATCATAATCATACTTATACTTTCCAAAGTAGACATAAGTATTTGGCAGCTTTAGGCTTTGATAATTATATGGGATGTCGTAATGGATTGGAAAACGAAATTAATTGTAATCAATGGCCAGAGAGCGATGTGGAAATGATTGAAGCAACATTTGATGATTATATTGCAAATGAAAATCCATTTATGGTTTATTACGTGACAGTAAGTGGACATGGCGATTATGGTTTTAATTATAGTGCAATGGCTCGTAAACATAAAGACGATGTGGCTAATCTTAATTATTCAGAAAAACCTTTGTCTTATTTAGCAGCCCAAATTGAACTTGATCAAGCACTAGAATTGCTTATTAAAAAGTTGGATGAAGCCGGTGAGCTTGAAGATACTGTTATTGCTTTAGTAGGAGATCATTATCCATATTATTTATCATTAGATGAAGTAAATGAAATTGCTAGTTATGAAAAAGATAGTGTTGTTGAAATAAATAGAAGTAACTTTATTTTATGGAATAGTGAAATGGAGACTGTTGAAGTAGAAAAGATTGGTAGTCAAATAGATGTCTTACCAACAATATATAATTTATTTGGGGTAGAATATGATTCAAGACTTATTATAGGTAAGGATATACTTAGTACAGAACCAGGACTTGCTATATTTGGTAATTCTTCATGGGTAAGTGATAAAGGAACATATTTTGCTAGTAGTGGTGAATTTGTAAGTCGAGATGGAGTTACAGTAGATGATGATTATATAAGATATATGAATAGTATTGTGAGCAATAAGATTACTATGAGTAGAAATATTATGAAGTATGATTATTATAGAAAGGTTTTGGGTGAATAATAATGTGCGGAATTGCAGGAATTGTAACTAAGAGAGAAAATAAAAAAGAAATAATTGAAGCAATGAGTAAGAGAATAGAACATCGGGGACCAGATGGAGAAGGATATTTCTTTGATGATGATGTGGCTCTTGCTCATCGAAGACTTTCAATAATCGATTTAACAACTGGAGATCAGCCAATATATAATGAAGATGAAAGAATTGTTACAGTATATAATGGGGAAATATATAATTATGTGGAACTTAGAGATGAGTTAGTTAAGGCCGGTCATAAATTTAAAACTAAGAGCGATACAGAAGTTTTAGTGCATGGATTTGAAGAATGGCATACTGATTTACCGAAGTATTTGCGAGGAATGTTTGCGTTTGCAATATATGATAAAAAGAGTAATGAATTATTTTTAGCGAGAGATAATTTTGGAATAAAACCTCTTTATTATACAGTGATGGATGGAACTTTTATGTTTGCATCAGAAATTAAAGCTTTCTTGGATACTCCGGATTTTAAAAAAGAATTAAATGAAGATATTTTGCAGGCTTATTTGGAATTTAGTTTTGTACCGACGAATGAAACATTCTTTAAAGGGGTGTATCGTTTGGATGCGGGATCTAGTTTACTTTATAAAGATGGAGATATAAAAATAGATAAATATTTTAGATTAGATTTTAAGGATAAAGAGCAAACATTTGATGAAGCAGTTGAAAGTATTAGTGAAGTAATGAAAGATTCAGTGAGTAGACATTTACTTAGTGATGTCGAAGTTGGTTCATTTTTATCTAGTGGAATAGATTCATCATATATTGTATCTTTGGCAAAGCCTGCTAAAACTTATACAGTTGGTTATGATATTGATAAATATGATGAAATTAGTTATGCTAAGGATTTAACTGAAAAGCTAGGAATTAATAATACATCTAAGGTTATAAAGATGGATGAATATATGGAAGAACTACCACATATTATGTATTATTTGGATGAACCGACGAGTGATCCAGCAGCGATATCACTATACTTTGTAGCAAAACTTGCTAGCAGGGATGTCAAAGTTGTGTTATCGGGAGAAGGTGCCGATGAGTTTTTCGGCGGATATAATTATTACCGGGAAGAAGTTGATATGAAGTTTTATAATAAAATACCTTATTTTATAAGACATTTTATTGGCAAAATTGCATCTTTATTTCCAGAAGGTTATGGATTTAATTTCTTGGTTAGAAGAGGAGAGAAGTTAGAAAATAGTTATATTGGAGTAAACAGAAATTTTTCAGAAAAGATGGCTCGTAAAGTATTAAGTAAAGAATATAATTTGCGAGGGATCGATGTAACTAAAGAAATATATAAACAATTTGATGGATATTCAAATATTCATAAGATGCAAGCAATCGATATTAATTATTGGCTTATGAAAGACATACTTCTTAAAGCTGATAGAATGACGATGGCTTCATCTTTAGAAGGTAGAGTACCATTTATTGATAAAGAAGTATTTAAAGTGGCAAGTGGACTTTCAATTGATTACAAAGTAACTAAGGAAAATACTAAAGTAGCATTAAGAGAAGCCGCGAAGGAAGTTATACCAACTGAAGCATACAAAAAGAAAAAATTAGGTTTTCCGGTACCAATTAGAGAATGGATGAAGACTACAGAAGTAAGTGATGAAATTAGAAAAATGTTTAATAAAGAGTTTACAAGTAAGTTTTTTAAAGTTGATGTAATAAATGAATTACTTGATGAACATATAAGTGGTAAAAAAGATAATTATCGGAAGGTTTGGACAATTTATAGTTTCTTAACATGGTATGAAATATTTTTTGTTAATAACTAATTTACAAATGTTTGTTTGTGTGTTATGCTTATTATGGTGATTTAAAATGTTAGAATATATAATTATAGGTTTATTAGTATTGGTGATTATTCTTTTAATAATTTTGTTAGTTAGAAGAAGTAATAATACGGAGTTAGTAGAACGAATTGGTCATTTTGAAGCAAATATTAATAAAGAAATTGGAGAGTTTAAGTTTACGTTTTCGAAAGATTTAATGACCGATTTTGAAAAACTTAATGAACGAATTGAAAGAAAATTAACACTAATTAATGATGCCGTAAATGAAAGATTAGATAAAAACTTTGAAAAGAGTAATAAAACATTTATGAGTGTACTTGAAAGGCTTTCGAAAATTGATGAGGCACAGAAGAAAATTGATGGATTGAATAGTGAAATAGTGTCTTTACAAAGTGTTTTAACTGATAAAAAGACGAGAGGTACTTTTGGGGAAGTAAATCTTGAGTATATTTTAAATAATGCTTTTGGAAGTAATAAAAACGGAATATATGAAACTCAACATAAATTTAGTAATGGTTATATAAGTGATGCAATACTTTATGCTCCAGCACCACTTGGTACTATTGCCATTGATTCGAAGTTTCCTTTGGAAAATTATCAAAGAATGACTGATAAGACTAAGGATAAAGCAATTAGGGATCAAGCGGAAAAAATGTTTGTGGCTGATGTTAAGAAGCACATTAATGATATAAGTGAAAAATATATTATTCCAGGAGAAACTAGTGATGAAGCAATTATGTTTTTACCGGCGGAAGCATTGTTTGCAGAAATTAATGCATATCATCCTGAATTACTTAACTATGCATATAGCAAGCGAGTATGGATTACAGGTCCTACAACATTAATCAGTACTTTATCAATAATTAGTATGATACTTAAGAATATGGAAAGAGATAAATATGCTAAAGTAATTCATGAAGAACTAGCAAAACTTAGTGTTGAATTTACTAGATATAAAGACCGTTGGGATAAACTTGCAAGAAATGTTAAGACAGTAAATCAAAGTATTGATGAACTTCATACAACAAGTGAGAAGATTACAAGAAGATTTGAATCAATTAATAGTGTTGATATAGATAAACTAGTAAAGAAAGATGAAGAAAAACTAACAATCGGAGAATGATTGTTAGTTTTTTACTCTGCTTAGAATTATTTCTTGAATTCTTGTTGGTGATAAAGCATAGAAGTAGATAATACGATGTTCGCGATCAGTTTCTTTAACACGCAGTTTTACTTTTGAGCCGATTATTATTCTTGTTTTTTCAGTGGGATTTGTTAGCCATTTATTATTAGGATTATATGCAAAATTTCCATCATCAATATCAGTAAAATATACAATGCCTTCGATAAGTTTTGGCGTTTTTACAATCATATATCTTGGTGTTATATCAGCAACATAAGCATCAAATTCTTCATCGCGATGATTATTAATATAATCAACCATATAAAGTTTATTAGCTTCATATTCGGCTTTATCAGCACAACGTTCCATAATATTTGCATGTTCACATACGCGAGTTAAGTATTTTTTTATATCTTCTATATCAGTATTAGGATCACAAAAGTAATTTAGATTATCGAGAATTGTTTGAATAACTAAATCTAGGAACCGACGTATCGGAGAAGTGACTTGGGAGTATGCTGCTAAGGCTAAAGCGTAGTGACCACGATTTTCGGTGCTATAGTAGGCTTTTTGCATACTTCTTAATAAAAGACTAGAAAAAATAAAGAATTCTTCTTTGGAGCTTAAACTTTGAATTAATTTTTGAATTACATGAGGATCATCAATATTTTTGGCAGTTTCAAGACGATATCCTACATCTTTTATTATTTTGATTGCTTCATTTATTTTATCTTTAAAAGGTATTTCATGGTTACGATAGATAAAAGTAAGACCTAATTTTAACATATAATCAGCTGTACCTTCATTAGTTATAATCATGAAGTTCTCAATTAATTTTTGGGCTTGGCCTTGTTTAGTTACTGATACATCCTCAACAGTTTTATCTTCATCAAAAATATATTTTATTTCTCTGGAATAAAAGTCAAGGGCACCTTTTTTACGTCTTCTTTCACCAATTATTGTAGATAATTCTTGCATTAATAGTAAATCTTTTACAAAGTTTTCGTAACTTTCAGGTATTTGGTCATTTTCTAAAAGAACGTTAACATCTTCATAAGTCATTTTCTTTTTTGAGTTAATAATGCTATCAATTATTTGAAAGTTAATGATGTTGCCACTTAGATCTATTTCTATTAAAAAACTTTTGGTTAAACGATCAACATTGGGATTTAGTGAACAAATACCATTAGATATTTTAGGGTGAAGCATGTGGGAAACAGAATCGATTAGATAAAGACTAGTAGTGTTTTGTTCAGCACGATTCCAAAGGGGAGAACCAGGTTTTATATAATGGGAAACTGCTGCAATGCTTACATTGAGTAAGTAATTACCATTTTCTAATTTTTTTAGTCCAACTGCATCATCCATATCTTTAGTATGAGCCCCATCGATTGTAAAAATTGTATCGCTCCGAAAATCTTTACGATTTTTCATTTCCTCAGCACTTACTTCGGTTGGCATCTTAGCGACTTGTTCTAATTCTTCTTGGGTATAGTGAATACGGAAGCCATTATTATAACCTATTGCTATAAGTTCAGCATCTAAATCATCTTTATATCCAATTGTTTCAATATAATTTGCTTTATAGCGACCTTCGTATTCTTCAGTAGTAATATCTACTAGAATACGGGTTCCAATAACAAAATCATTAATTGATAAATCTTGATCATCTAAACTTTTTAAAGATAGATAAACTGGAAAATTGTTATTGCCAACAACTTGAATTTTTTTGCGATTTTTATCTTCAATTACTTCACAAACAACTTGAGAATTTTCGCGGGCTAAAACTTTTTTGGGAATTACTTTTTTATTAACTTTCGCAAATACAACGGTGTCATATGGAAGGTAGGCATCATATTCTGGGGAATTTAATTCAAGAATTCCATTTTTAACATGAATGTATTTAAAACCTTTTTTGTTACAATAAATTTTAGTAATAAAAAAATTAGAGGGAAATGCTATATAATGTTCATTTTCACAATATAGTTTTCCTTCTAATTCTAGAGTTTTTAAGGCATCAACAATTGCTGATGCATCATATTCTTTTAACTTTGCAAGATCATTAATTGTAATTGAGCCTTTTTCAGCAATTAAGTCCATAATACATGCGTTTAAAGACTTTTTATTAGGCAGTGAGCCCTTATAAAAGCGATTACAATCATCTGGCACTAAATAATTTTCACTGATTAGTGAATTTAGAGCTTCAGATAAATCAGCACATTTTTTGGCGTAGTCATCACGTTTTTGTCCAGTTTTTAATTGCTTTTTATCGGATTTTTTGCTGATATTTAATTGCTTTTTTATTTCAGATAGAGTTAAATATTCTTTATCGGTTCTTTCGAAAATTCTTATTAATTTTTCTTTCATAGTCACACCTCTAACTTAAATATAAAACACAATTTTTTATTTGTAAATAGAAAATTTTAAATAAATGAAAAATGTGATATAATTGGATTAGAAAGTAGTGGTAGAATGACTTTATATTTAGTAAGTAATAATATGGTTTTAGAAAGTATCGTTTATGAAACGGATGAAACAGTTGAGGAAAAAAGGGTAAATAGACCTCTTTCAATTGAAGGGGAGAAAGCCGCGGTTAAGTTGGTAAAGAAAATTGATGCCAATGTTATATATTCATCTGATTATGCATCAGCACTTGCTACTGCCAAATACTATGCAGAGTATCGTAATTTAATAATTAATATTAATTCTTTTTTGAGTGATGCTAAAATAGGAAAGTTAGGCAATAGAAATATTAAAATGCTTAGATTTATGCAAGAGAGAGATTTTGATTTTAAATTTAATGGGGGAGAATCATTAAATGAAGTATGTAATAGAATGAATATAGCAATTGATAGAATAATTAAGAAGAATATAAATAAAAATATTGTTATATTTACTCATAAAAGAGCAATTATGGGATATTTACTTAAGTACTTAGAACAAGGATTTAATTTAGATGATCGCCTTATTTTAACTTTTAATGATAAGGTAATTATTGATGATATTGATAAAGATATTGACGTTATAAAAATAGAATTAAATAAAGGGAAAATTTTGGAGGTAGACATTATAGAATAATTGTGGTATAATACCTCTTGCATTTTTTGCGAAAGGGGTATTTTTAAATGAAAGTTTTAACAGAAAAATTAGATTATCAATTATATGAAGAAATGTTTGTAAACAAGGATTTAAGTAAAGTTAGAGAATTGTGGAAGGCAATTTGTGAAAATCCAGTATTTTTAAGAGAGGCTATGGAAATAGATAAGATTGCTAATTCATCAGTTTTATCTTTTAGAGCACCAATGATTTGTTTTATGATGCTTCGTTTGCCAGCTAGTGTACCAGAATATTTTTATAGCAATTTAGTTGATTTAGTTATCAGAAGACAAGATGTTGCTAGTTCAATAGATATTCATGGAACTTATATAGATTTTCTTTCTTTAGTGCTAGGTAACTGTAATTTAAAATTAGAGGATTATCAAAAAGATAAAATAATGGATTTGATTAGTAGTAATTATGGTTTTGAAGAAAATAAGCTTAGTGTAAATTATACAGAACTATTAGCAATGGAAAGCCCAGTTGTAGCTAGATTACATGCTAAAGATTTAGACGTATCTGTAAGTGAATATGAGTATGAGGCATTTTTTAATGGAGAAGTTAAAAGTGCTGATGTTACTAGAAGATATAAAACAGCGAGTGACTATCGAACTAATGCCTTAAAGAATACTAGTTTTTCGGAATTTGATAGAGATATGATATTAACAAGAATAAATCAGGATGAATTTGAGTTTTATCAATTTATAAATTATCTTTTAAAACAACTAGCTTTTAAAGGAACCAATGATTTAAGTTTAGAATATATTATTGTAACTTCTAAGGAAGATTTAAAAGTTAAATTTGCTAATGATAGTGATACATTAGATGAAGTATTAGTTATAAAAGGTTTAGTAGATAAACATTATCAAGAAGAAAATACTTTGTTAAGAAGAGTAAATTAAGCAGGAAACTGCTTTTTTCTTTCCCTTTTTTATGTTATTATTAGAAAGGTGAAGAAAATGGAAGAAAAAGTAAGTATTAATATAAGCGCAAGACATGTGCATTTAACGCGTGAAGCTCATGCCAAGTTATTTGATCATGATTTAACAGTTAGGAATCCTTTAAATCAAGTTGGTCAATTTGCGGCGAATGAGACAGTTACAATAAAAACTGATAAGGGTGTTTTTGAAAATGTTAGAATAATTGGTCCTTTAAGAAGCTATAATCAAGTAGAAATATCTATGACTGATGCTAGAAAATTAGGAATTAAGCCTCCAGTTAGGAAAAGTGGCCATTTAGATGGTGCAGAAACGGTAACTATCTGTACAGAAAAAGGTGAAGTTACTGGGTCTTTTTGTATTATAGCTGATCGACATGTACATATGAATCCTGCAAAGGCTCAAGAACTAGGTGTAGTTGATGATGAAGTATTAAAACTTTCGATTCCTGGTGATAAGAGTGGCGTAATAGATGTTCATGCTAAAGTAAGTGACGATGGTTATTATGAAGTACATCTAGATACCGATGATGCTAATGCCTTTTTGATTAATCCGGGAGATATGGGAATTTTAAGTAAATAGTTTAAAGATTGAGGCAAATATAGTTTGTTTTCAATCTTTTTTCTTTGCATAATGCAAACTTAATGATATAATTTATTTAGATATTAAGGCCTACCTAGATTTTAGTTTTTATTTGTGATTTATGTTTGGGGCAAAATAATAAAGGAAGGAGAAGAACTTTGGAAACAAAGTTAAATCATAGTAACAAAACATTACGCTATGATATGTTTTGCTTTGTTAAAATGCTAAAAGGAAAGGTAGGTATGTATGGAAAACAAAAAATTAGAAACAATAACAAAGTTATTTGAAGGTTCTCAAATAAGAAGTGTTTGGGATAATGAATTAGAAGATTACTATTTTAGTGTGGTTGATGTAATTAGTGCATTAACAACTGGTGACTATCAAAAATCAAGAAATTATTGGAAGTGGTTAAAAGGAAAATTAATTGATGAGGGTAGTGAATTGGTTAGTAAAACTAACCAGTTGAAAATGAAAGCCCAAGATGGAAAAATGAGAGATACAGATGTACTCGATACTAAAGGCATTTTAAGACTTATTGAATCAGTTCCATCACCTAAAGCTGAACCATTTAAGTTATGGTTAGCATCATTAGGTAACGAAAGAATTAATGAAGTATTTAATCCGGAGTTAGCAATTAATAGAGCGATTGATTATTATCGGAGTAGAGGTTATGATGATGAATGGATTGAAGCAAGACTTAAAGGTATAATTAATCGTAATAAATTAACAGATGCTTGGAAAAGTGCTGGAATTACTGAAGGATATGAATTTGGAGTACTTACTAATGAAATATACAAAGAATGGTCAGGTATGACTGCAAAAGAGTATAAGGGTTTTAAGGGTTTAAGAAAAGAATCTTTGCGAGATAATATGTCTGATATTGAAGTTGCTTTAACTGATTTAGGTGAAATTGCCACTAGAGAGCTTGTAAAAGAACATAAACCACATGGCTTAAAGGAAAATAAGGAAATTGCTAAAGCTGGTGGCAATGTTGCGAAAGTTGCTAAAGATAATCTTGAAGAAAAATTAGGTAAGTCTATTGTTTCTAATCAAAATAAATTAAATTATAAATATATGGATGATTCTAAATTAATTGAATAGGATAAAGAAAATTTTATTTGCTAGACAAAAATGGGTAAATATGATAAATTAGATTAGAATTTTTACTTTAATTTTAAGGTGGTAAATATGAAATGGAATATTGGTAATGTTGAAATTAAAAATCAAGTAGTTTTAGCTCCAATGGCAGGAGTTTCTAATCCAACATATATGAAGATATGTGAAGATATGGGTGTGGGTTATGTAGTTACGGAACTTATCAGTGCTGAGGCTATATCCCGTAATAATCAAAAGACATTAGAAATGTTAAAGGGAATTGAAAATTTGAAAGTTCCTGTTGCAATTCAAATATTTGGATCTAATCCTGAAGTTATGGCTAATGCTGCAAAGATTATAAATGAATTATATCCTAAGGCAATAATCGATATTAATATGGGGTGCCCTGTTCCAAAAGTTGCTTTAAAAAATGAAGCGGGAAGTGCTCTTCTTAAAAATCCGGATAGAATAGAAAAAATTGTATCAGCGGTAGTTGCAGCAGTAAATGTTCCAGTTACTGTAAAGATTCGTAGTGGTTGGGATGATTCTAGTATCAATGCTTGTGAAGTGGCTAAAATTATTGAAAGAGCAGGAGCCAAGGCAATAGCAATTCATGCACGGACTAGGGCTCAGGGCTATAGTGGTAAAGCAAACTGGCAAATAATTAAAGATGTAGTTGGGTCAGTTAAAATTCCTGTCATAGGTAATGGCGATATTTTGTCTTGTTACGATGCTAAGAGAATGCTTGATGAGACTGGGTGCATTGCTGTTATGATTGGACGGGGTGTTATGGGGAATCCTTGGTTAATTAGAGAATGTGTTAATTATTTGGAAAGTGGAGAAGAACCTAAAAACATTACGTGTGATGAAAGAATCGATATGATGGAATATCATTTGCAAGAACTAATAAAAGATAAATGTGAAAGACAAGCAGTTTTAGAAATGCGTGGACATATTCTCAATTATTTAAAGGGTTTACCAGAGAATAAAGAAATAAAGAAACAAGTATGTGAATGTAAAACTAGTACGGAAATTTTGAATGTATTAGAAAATTATCGAAATAAATTAAAGAACGACTTGGTTGGTGGAAACTAAGTCGTTTTGATTTTATTCAATTATTTCTTTTGTACTACTTTTGGCAAATGAAAAAGATTTAGTTTTCTTTAACTAAATCTTGGCTTATTTTATTAACTGGTCCTGCTCCAACAGTGATGACTAAATCTTTTTCTTGCACGTTATTTTTTATATAATCAGTTATTTTAGCAAATGAATCTAAATATATTACGTTAGGATTCTTTCCTTTTATTTTATCTACTAACATATCTTCACTAATATTAAAAGTATTTATTTCTCTAGCAGGATAGATTGGAGCAATGATGATATTGTCAAATTTGGATAATACATCAGCGAAAGCATCGAGGTGTTCTTTAGTTCTAGAGTAAGTATGAGATTGGAATATACAGTAGTCTTTATTATGTTTAACTTCTTTTACAGATGTTAAAGTAGTTTTAATTTCAGTAGGGTGATGAGCATAATCATCATAAATATAAGCCCCATTATATGTCCCAAGGTATTCAAATCTTCTTCCTACACCACGATATTTTTCTAAACCATTTTTAATTGTATTAATATCCTTAATATAATTATAACTTAAAGCAAATGCTGCAAGAGTATTATAAATGTTATGATAGCCATTTATATTTAAATTGATTGTTGTTAATAATTCATCATGATAGTAGATATCAAAACTATAATGACCTAAATCATTTTTACTAATATTTTTAGCCATATAGTCGGAATTATTTTTTATACCATAGGTAATTATTTTTCCTTCATAACCACTTTCGACATTATTAGAATTTGTATCATCATTATTTTTGACTAGGATACCATTTTCAGGTAGTAAATTAACATATTTATTAAATGATTTTTTAATATTATCTAAGTTTTTAAAATAATCTAAGTGATCATTATCAATGTTGGTAATAATTATACCTGTAGGATGAAAATGAAGGAATGAATCGACATATTCGCATGATTCCATAATTAAATAATTGTTATCTCCGATGTAGGTATTCCCATTTATTTGGGATAGCATAGCACCGATTTGAATCGTCGGATTTAATTTGGCTTCAAGAAATATTAGAGAGACCATACCAGTAGTGGTACTTTTGCCATGAGTTCCAGATATGCATAGACAATTTTGATATTCTTTGGATATGATTCCTAGAAATTCTGCACGTTCATAATTTTCTTTGTTAAGTTTTTTAGTTTCGATTCGTTCAGGATCATCTTCATGTATGGCTGCGGTATAAACAACAATATCGGCATTCTCAATCATTTCAGCATGATGTCCATAATTAATTATCATGCCTTCTTTTTTTAAATTTTCAGTTAATTCGCTTTCGGTGATATCACTACCAGTAACTTTAGCGCCGAGTGATTTAGCAATCATAGCAATACCACTCATTGAGATGCCACCGATACCGATAAAATGGATAGTCTTATTTTGAAACATAGTTTACCTCCTTAAGTTCTACTATATTATAACAAAATATCTAAAAACTGCAATAAATTAGTAAATTTTTCAAATAATTTACAATGAGAAAAAATATGTAAAATTCTTGATATGTAAATTTTGTAAAAAATGGAATTTTGAAAAAAGTAAAAAAATGTAAAAAATGCATTTTTTTCAATAAAGTTTAATTTTTGGCTAATATATGCCAAAAATTAATATTTTCTATAAAATGAACTGTTGGATAAATCAGGTAAAACTGAGAATTTCAAAAAAATGGAAAATTTAATTTTTAAAAAAATGATAGACTTTTTATAATCTCTATACTATAATGAAATCGTAAGGAAGGTAGGGTGTAGTAAATGCCAAATTTAGAAGATGAATTTTTTGAGACAATTAAAGTTGTCAAAAGAAATGGTTCAAAGGTTGGTTTTAATGGAACCAAAATAGCTATGGCTATTAAAAAAGGTTTTGATAGCATTAAAGAAACTGATGAAGATGGCGAAGAAAGAACTAAGTATGGTTCAAATGAAATTCAGCGTGTTTATCAGGATGTTATTGAAACAATTAAAAAGGATTATCAAGATAAGGAAAGAATTAAAATTGAAGAGATTCAAGATATTATTGAAGATACTTTAAAGAAAGATGGATTTGAAGATGTTTTTGAAAGTTTTTCTGATTATCGAGATAAAAGAGCACAATCAAGAGAAGCTTTTACAGAAGATAAGAGAAGTCATAAGTTTTTGAAGACTTTGGAAGGTTTAGCTTTAAAGAGTGCTGCGGAAGATGATACAAAAAGAGAAAATGGTAATATTGATGGTAACTCAGCAATGGGGACAATGTTACAATTTGGTTCTAATGTATCAAAAGAGTTTTCTAAAACTTATTTGATGAAGAAAAGGTATGCTGATGCTCATGATGATGGTTATATTCATATTCATGATATGGATTTCTTA
>DVHV01000079.1 GCA_018711775.1 Candidatus Onthocola stercoravium
GTGATGTTTATGAGGCATGTATTGATAAAATATCGAATTAAATTGAGTGCTAATATAACCATAGAGAATCAGTTATATTCTCTAATTGAAGGAAAAGTTCCCGAAGATGATATAGATTTACAAATAATAGATTATGAAATTGGTTTAATTAAAGAATTCTCTAATCCTAATTTAAATCCCACTAATTGTTATGAGGGATATGCTGATTTTGCTTTTGATGATAATATAGAAAATGAAAAATTTTCTAACTCTATATTTACTGATATTGATTGTAAATTTGGTGTGGCTTTAAAAAAAGAGTGGTATAGTTTTTATCAGATAGGACAGTATATAATATATCAAAATATATCTTATAATACATTTTATGTTACTAAAAGTGATTTAACACCATATGGTGATAATGCTATTTTAGAAATCACTAATTTATTTGAGCAATTTTTTCAGGCATATATTATTTTAAATAATTTTAAATATCTCGATGTAGGAATTTCATCGATTGCAATTTCTGAAGATAGTAAAGTCTGTAAGGTTGTAACTACAGGCTTAGAATTAACAAATGTTTTAGATGCAACTAAAGAAAGTAAACTTAATAGAATTTTACCGTCATAAGCAATTGTCATTTTTAATATTATTTGATAGAATTAATATGAGGAGTAGATAATGAAGAAGTTTTTAATAATATTACTTATTTTAGCAATTGTAGGTGGAGGTTTTGGAGCTTACTATATTTTTTCAGGAAAAATGGAAGAACGAAATATTGAAGAAATAAAAAAAGGTTGGCATATTGAAGTCCAAAATGATTATATCAATATTCGTAAAGAAGCAAGTGCTACTTCAGATATCTTAGGTGAAGTTAAAAAAGGGGAAGTATATAAGGTCATTGAAGTCGAAACAGTTGGTAATACTCAATGGTATAAAATAGAGTATGAAAAAGATAAATATGGCTGGATATTTAATTCTAATAGTTCTGATTACTTAGATGATATAAATAATCCAGAAGACATTTCTGCTCCAACACTAAAATTTTTTGATACAGTATATTACGTTAATAGTATTGATGAAATTACATATGATCATTTAGAAGTAGAAGATGATAAACCAGGAGTTACAGTTACTCATAAAGTTTATCACGAAGTAAACTCAGAGACTGGTAAAGATCAATACTGGATACAATATACAGCTACAGATGCCGTTGGTAAAAGTGTATCAAAAGTCCAAAAAATAGAATTTAATGAAAGACCTAGTGAAGAAGAAGTTTATGACTTCGCAGAATTAGAAAGATAAAAAATGAGATTGAATTTAAATAGTTCAATCTCATTTTGTTATTTTAAAGCATAACTACTATTAATAACTGGAATACTATAAAGTAGTAAAATATCAGTTGTATTTTGCCAATCGATTTCTAAAACATTTTTTAAATAATCACTGCTGATGTAACGAAGATCAATTAAAGTTATTTTTTGATATTCCGGAATTAACAAAGGAACAAGAGAACTAGCAAACGAATCTCTAAAGACAATTAGTTCTTTATCAGTTGTGGCATTTTTATTTTCGATAAAGAGCAAAGGACTTGCTCCACTTAAGAATACATCATAACCATCTAAATTATTGATGTTTTCCTTTTGATAAACTTTTTCTACCCATTGTTTTTCATAATTATATACTGAAGCTTGTTCAATTATATCATTTGTATAATATGTTATTACTTCACCATCAATATTATTAGGTATCCGTGATTTTAATGCCCCGTAAAAAGGAGATACTTCTTCTTTAGTCCAAGTATATGTTGTATCTGATAATCCCATTTCTTTTTTTAGTTTTTCTAGAACCTCTTTTAATTCAGGTTGCTTCCAATGAATATCAGTTTGATAATAGCTTTCCTTTGTTAATTCTTCAAATAAAGAAATATAAGTATATTCCCTAAATTCTTCATTTATTTGTGATACTAGCTTTTCATAATCTAATTTAGGAATGATAGCATCATCTAAATAATAAGTTTTATCAGGAATAATACTATAATATATATTTGCTGATTTATTATATGTCTCAATAGTTTTTTGAAGTAGTTCTGTAAAATGATCTACAGATTTTTGATCTATTTTTGTATTTAATTCATATAAACTATCATCTACTTGAATAACATTATTTTCTTCTTTTTTTTGAAATAAATTTAAAGATATCATTCCTTTTAATCTTCTAAATTCTGTTCGATAAGGAAATTGATCAGTTAAATAATCATTCCATTTTGAAAAATAGGTATTATCTAAAATACTAGCAGTAGAAAATTCGGGCATTTGTTCTAATTTTCTTCTTTCTTCTTTAGAAAGTTCATCCGCCGGTTTAAGTATTCCTAAAGTACAGAATAAAAACATCGGTCCCAAAATACAAAGAATAGTTAATTTATCTTTCATGTGTACCTCCTAAAATCTAAAATATAAAAATGGATTGTATGAGTCATCGATAATAAAACTAGTTATAACCAAAAGTAACGCCATCAAAGCAATCGGTTCAACAACTACTAAAACTTTTTTTCCAATCTTGGAATCCGCTATTTTTGAGTATAATTTTTTTAACCAAGGTCCCATACCAACAAATGCCAAAATTAAGATAACAACATAATTACTTAAGTAAAAGTTTGTTTCTACATTAGTAAAAGGTAGATCAAAATTAAACATGTTTTGGAAAGTTAGAAAAATATCATTTAATGACTCGGTTTGAAAAATAATAAAGCTAAATAAAATTAATATGAACGTAGATATATGAGCAAATACTTTGTGTTTATCTAAGAATTTTTGCCAAATAAATTTTTCTAAAATTAAAAGAATAGCAAAATATAGTCCCCATATAACAAAATTCCAGCTTGCTCCATGCCAAAATCCTGTTATTAACCAAACAATTAAAATATTTCTTATTTGTTTTTTAATTCCTAAACGGTTACCTCCAAGTGGGATATAGACATAATCTTTAAACCAACTTGATAAAGAAATATGCCAACGTCTCCAAAAATCAGTTATACTTTTGGCAATCAATGGATAATTGAAATTTTCCAAGAAGTGAAAACCAAAAACTAAGCCAATTCCAATCGCCATATCACTATATCCCGAAAAGTCATAATAAATTTGGAATGTATATGCTAGAGCCTTTAACCAAAAACTTAATACCGTCGGTGCCGTTAAAGCCTCTAAGCTCATAGCAAATGCACCTAAAAGATTGGCAATTAACACTTTTTTACCAAGCCCAATAATAAATCTTTTTAATCCAGCTGAAATCATTTGAACATTAGTAGTTCTATTTTCCATTTCTTCTGCAACTGTTTCATAACGAACTATTGGCCCAGCAATTAACTGAGGAAATAGAGTCAAATATGTTGCAAAATCAAACACATTTTTCGCTGGCTTTATTTTTCCTTTATAGATATCTATTACATAACTTGCAGCTTGAAATGTAAAGAAACTTATTCCAATTGGCATAATTATCTGAAGTATTGGAAGTTCTGTATTTAACAAATTATTTATATTTGATATAAAAAAGTTAAAGTATTTAAAATAAAATAGACATCCAAAATTAATAATTAAATTGGCTATTAATATAAGTTTTTTCTTTCGAGGATATTTTAAAATAAAATTTCCTGAATAATAATTGAATATACAAGAAAAAATTAATACAATAATGTATTTTGATTCACCATAGAAATAGAAAAATAAACTAAATATTAATAATATTTTATTTCGAAATCTTGTTGGAACCAAAAAGTAACACAAGATACATAATGGTAAAAAATAATAAATAAATGCAATGCTGGAAAATACCATAAATCCTCCTTTAAAAAAAAGCCTTGATAGGCTTATGATAATTTGTCAAAATTTTCTTCAATTTTTGGAGCCAACTCATTTGTCATAATAACAAGAATTAAATCTCCTTTATTTTTGACAACAACATTTTCAGCAGTAACACAAACCCACTTATTTGGATTAATGCTATCTTCAATTTGTTTTTTTAGAGCTTCAATATCTTGATTTTCTTTAGAACGAACTAAAATAATAGAGTGTGCAATCGAACCAACCATTGATTCTGAAGCCAAAGCACTTTCAAATTCAATATCACTTGTTCCTAAATATCCTTCGACATTTTCACTAGTAATTTCGATATTTGATAAGCCCATTGGTAACTCATCTTCACTTATTCCTTCATATAATTTATCCATTATTTCTTCTAAAGAACCTTCAATATTTTCTTCTTTAGCAGAACATCCTGTTAGGAATAAAGCTCCAATAATTAGTAACCCTAAACCAAATTTTTTAAAATGTGTCATTTTTTACCTCCGTGCATAAGTGTACCATGAAGTTATTGTTTCGTCTAGTCCTATTTTTAATTTGAGTTTCGGTTTTTTACGAAAAATATTTATGAATTTTA
>DVHV01000080.1 GCA_018711775.1 Candidatus Onthocola stercoravium
ACGGGACCAACAGGTGCAAGTGGAGCGACAGGTCCAACAGGCCCAACCGGACCAGCAGGAGCAACCGGAGCAACAGGCCCAACAGGTGCAAGTGGAGCAACAGGACCTACAGGACCAACTGGACCAACAGGACCGACGGGACCTACAGGACCATAACAGGAGAATATGAAAAATTTAAAAATTTGTGTTTATGCTATATGTAAAAATGAAAGTAAGTTTATAAAACGATGGTTAGAATCAATCAAGGATGCAGATTATGTTTGTGTCCTTGACACTGGTTCTACTGACAATAGTATTGAATTATTAAAAGATGCCAACGTCATTCTTGGTGAAAAAACTTTTGAAAAGTTTAGATTTGATGAAGCACGTAATGAATCTTTAAAATTAGTTCCAAAAGATACTGATGTTTATATCTGTTTAGATATTGATGAAGTTATGTTACCAGGATGGCGAGAAGCCATTGAAAAAGTTTGGCAAGACGATACAACTAGACTTCGTTATATCTATAATTGGAGTTTAGATGAATATAATAATCCTAAAGTAAGTTTCTATCAAGATAAAATCCATGGGAAAGATTACATTTGGGTAAACCCAGTCCATGAAATTCTAAAATATCTTGGTGATAATGAAAATTATGTTCAAAGTGATGAGTTAATAATTGATCACTATCCAGACCAAACTAAATCTCGTAGTTCATATTTACCTTTATTAGAATTAGCAGTAAGTGAAGACCCTGAAAATGACCGTAATATGCATTACTTAGGAAGAGAATATATGTATTATGGTAAATGGGAAGAATCTATTGCTACTTTAAAAAGACATTTAAATATGAAAAATGCTACATGGAGTGATGAAAGATGTGCATCGATGCGTTTTATTGCTAGAGATTATAAAAACTTAGGAGATATTATTTCAGCAAGAGTTTGGCTAGAAGCAGCAATAAAAGAAGCACCACATTTGCGTGATCCACTCGTTGAACTTGCATTGCTATATTATGATCAAGGAGATTGGCAAAATGTCATTCGTTATTGTAAAGCGGCTCAAAGGATACCTATAAATTGTAAAACATACATTAATGAAGTTTTTAGTTTTGATGAAACTATCGATGACATTTTATCACTCGCTTATTACAATATAGGAGATATTCCTAAAGCAATCGAACACGCAAATAATGCTTTAGCAATTAATCCTAATAATGAACGTATTCAAAATAATTTAAAAATTATGCAAGAAAGATCTCAATAACGAGATCTTTCTATTTTTTTTGAAAAAAATTAAAGAATAAAAAAGGAAATAAGATAGTTATCGCAATATATAGAAGTGAAAGGAGGTATTTGCAAATGAAATTTACTGAAAAAGAATTTAAAGATTCTATCACTAATCCTGAAAAAAGATTATATGTCGAACTAGCTATAAGTGACCTTTTAGGAATAGATTTTGATTTAATCCACAACCAAATGGTTATAGATGACCCCAAGATTATTAATGATGAAGAAATTCCTTTAAAAGAAAGACCACATGCTACAATAATCACTTTCGGCGATTATATAATAGTTCTTTTTAAAAATAATTCTTATGAAGAAAAAAGTTCCCGAGTAGTAGATGATATCATGCATAAAATCTCTAGTAAATATCCTGAGAAAAAACTTGCTGGTATCAATTTCAATGATTTTGAAGATAACTAACATAATTGTAATATTAAAGTATCATGCTTCATGGTATAATAATTACGTGATTGTTATGAAGAAAATTCTTATAGTTGAAGACGATTTTACTATTCAAAGAGAACTATTATCTTTACTAAAAAACGCCGGATATAATCCGGTGGTTTTAGAAAGTTATGAACATGCCTTAGAAGAAATTGCAGAAGTAAATCCCGATTTAATATTATTAGATATTTGCATTCCCCATTTAAATGGCCAAATTTTATTGAGTGAAATTAGAAAATCATCAAATGTTCCCATAATAATGGTAACTAGTAAAGATAATGAAGTTGATGAGGTTCTAGCCATGAGTTATGGGGCAGATGATTATATAACTAAACCTTATAATCCCACTCTTTTACTTCTGCATATCGGGGCAGTTTTTAAAAGACTAGAAACATCTTATAATGTAGCCCAATATGCTGGTCTTACGATCAATTTTTCTAAAGGCATTATTACTAAAGATGATAAGGAAGTATATTTAACTAAAAATGAAATGATAATTTTTTCTTATCTTTTTAGTAATAAAAATAAATTAGTAAGTAGAGATGAACTTATGACTGAACTTTGGAATAATGATGAATACATTAATGATAATGCTCTTACAGTCAATATCAGCAGGTTGCGTAGCAAATTAAAAGAATTAGGGTCTGATAATTTAATAACTACCAGAAAAGGGCAAGGGTACATATTATCATGAAATTAAGTAGATATTTAAAAGATAAACTATATTTTATAATCCTTTTTATTACCTTTTTAAGTTTAATCATTCTACTTTTAGTAGGTTTTAAAGTTTCTTTAGAACTAATTATAGTTATAATTTCTTTACTTGTTATATTTGCTATATTAGTGTTAATAATAGAATATTTAAAGAAAAGAAATTTTTATAATGAGTTTATAAATATTGTTGATAAATTAGATAAAAAATATTTAGTAATTGAAATGCTTAACTCTCCAAATTTTCAAGAAGGGGAAATATTATATAATGAATTATATGAAATAAATAAATCGATGCTAGAAAACATTAAAAACTATGAGATTAGCATGAACGATTTTAAAGATTATATTGAAATGTGGATACATGAAGTAAAAATTCCTTTATCAAGCCTAGTTTTAATGATTCATAATAATAAAAATAATATATCTAGTAAAATGGTTGATCAAGTAAAGAGGTTAGATAATTATGTTGAGCAAGTTCTTTTTTATATTTATGTAGAATTCTACATAATTATACAATAGGAAAGTCATACTTTTTTGAAAAAAATTACTTTACATACATACATTTGTTTGATATAATTAATTTATCATTCAGGGG
>DVHV01000081.1 GCA_018711775.1 Candidatus Onthocola stercoravium
AAATAGAGAAAAAATTAAAATACTAACTGAAAATAATGAGGCATTATCTCTTAAAGTTGATACTTTATCAAAGAATATTGAAAACCAAAATAAAGAGATTAAAGAGTTAAAAAAAGATAATAAGCATCTTGAAGAACTAGTCGATTACTTTAAAGATTTATTTGGTAGATTAGTCAACTTTATCAAACATAAAATGTTTGGAAAGGACAAAGAGCGTGAAAATTATTGGAAATTTTCAAAAGACTTATACGAACATGGAATATTTAATGATAAAACAATTAATGATATAAAAGAAGATTATAATTGGAGTAAAGAATATGATGAAAATAAAGAACATGATGATTTTGAATTATAGTTTTTAATGGTTTGTAGAGCAAGTTTGATTTTTGAAAGCGTTTTTCTTAACTACAATACTATTAAAATACATCAAAAAATGATACAATTATATTGTCAAAGTGATACAAAAAAGTAATTTAAGGAGGCTAAGTTTATGTTAGAATATTATATACATCAAATCGGAGATATAAATAATCCAGAAACTTATAATCGTTTAAAATCAATATTAGATACCAAAGGTATTTATTCTAGAAAAAAATTAGAGGAAATGGGAATAATTCATAGCGATGAAAATAGTTCTTTTAAATTAGATGTTCCCACTGAAAAAGCATATATGTATTATACGGATGATATTCATTTTGATAAAGTATCGCTAAGTGATCCAAATAATAGATTTATTAAAAGAGCAATTGAAAACAAATCCCATAAATGGGTAACTTGCTTTGATTATAATTATATTGCATTTGCCATATCTAAAGATATCAAAGTCGTTCCTAGTGAAGAAACACACGGATTAGCATTAGGTGAAGTACAAGTTCAAGATTCAATTAGTGAAGAATATATCAAAGGAATTATTTTACCATTTGGAGTAAATGATTTATATAATGAAAATATTTCAAAAATTGTTGATATGATTTCCGAATTATGCAATAAAAATGGTATGCCTTTAGATATTTATAATTATGAGGGGGATATTTTGAAAGAAAAAACTAATAAAAAAATAAAGTAACTATTTATTAGGAACTTTGATTTAATACATTAAAAGCGACAAAATATGATTAAAAATTAAATAAACTGTGTTCCATAAATATTAAAAATATGATATACTATTATTAGTAACGGAAGATATATGTATCTTTTCGTAATTGGAAAAAAGTTGTAGATATCTACGACACTTGCTCCATTGAGGTTGAAAGTTGCACATTTGGCGATTTCTATATAAAGAAAAGTTCATAGTATTAAATACTATGACTTTTTTCATGCTCAAAGGAGAATGAATATTTATAAAAACTGTCATACATTTGAAATTTTTCCTAATTAATTTCCTAATAAATGTTTATTTATTTACAAAAAATAGTAGAATATTTACCAAATTAGGTAGTGAATTATATAATAAAATTAAACAATTAACCACTATAGGTACTACCAAAAATGCAAATGTTATGCTTGTATACGATGACAACTCCGAAACAATTATTGCTAACAAAGATATTATTAATCCACATAAAATACCCACTTTTAATAAAGATTGCTTTTTTTATATACTATCGAAATTACTAATTTAACATTAATTAACTCCCCATTTTGGTGGATACATATATTCTATTTTTTCTTTTTTAGATACATACTTCTTCTTTATTTTTGTTCTATTTGACTTTAATTCTGGTACTTTTTCTCTACAATATTTATCTAACTCACAAAAAATATTTTGACAATCAATTAATTGTAATGGACGATCACCAATTTTCTTAAAATCTAAATTTAATCTCTTAAATTCTTCATCTTGACGTTCATACATATATCTGATAATATCCTCATTATTCATATCACCAGTATCTATAAAGCATTTTTTTATTCCTCGAAGAGAACCAGGACCTGCCACCGTAAACTCATCTTCTCTCCAATCGACAACTTCACTATAATTTATATCCGTCACTAATTGATATGCCATAAAGTTTCCTATCAAAGGATAACTTTTTATAATATCAAAAGCCTCTTTCATTGTCTTACAAGCTTTTATTTTACTAGCAATTTTATCTTCATTGAACATTTTATTTAATAATGCTAGATGATTATCATGTTTTCTGTCATACCCAAAAGCCTTATTTGCACAACTTATATATGCATCATTATATATTTTTACTCCTTTTAAAGTTGCCTCATTAAGTACCTTTGAATATATTTCAAAATTAAACTCTTTTAAAGTTATATTCCCAAACTCATTTACTAACAACTCCCATGTTGCCTCTTTATTAAATAGTTTAAATAATATAATTCTAAAAAGCATATCTTCATCTTCATATATATTTTCATTATAAATGACATTTTTAAGTAAATATTGACTAACCCTATCATTTACTCGATAACTATTACAAAACTTATATTGTTGTAATATATAATCATCAGTCCATGGAGCCTCTTCACCATTTAATTTCTTCCAAAATATATTTTGTCTTTCCCAAGCAAAATACCAATACAAATCATATATTTCTTGTCTTTTTTTCATAGTAAACCTCGCTATTCAAAACTAATTTTATAATAACTTTACTTGAATCTCAACATAAATTTATCTACAATTATATATGATTTTTTAAATTATCTTTAATATTTCCAAGAAAAAAGATTGAAAATTAATCAATCCTTTATCCTACTAAACTATCAGTAAATTCTTTAATATCAGCATCGCTTGGATTAGATCTAAATCTTTGTCCTTCAAACCAATTACCAGTACCTGCGGCATCACGAAGTAATTCACTACTTTGACCTAAACCAGATGAAGAAGATGTACAGAATGGAATAACAGTTTTTTCACTAAAGTCATTAGCTTCAACAAACGTATTTACTGGCCATGCAGCAATACCCCACCATATTGGATAACCGATAATTATCGTATCATAATCTTCCCAATTAGGAACTTCTGTTGATACTAACTGAACATCACGTAAAGATTCATCTTCATATTCGCGAGTTACTCTAGAATTATCATCTGTCCAATCTAAATCATCAGATGTATATTCATCTGCTGGTACTATTTCAAAAATATCAGCATCTAAATTCTCTGCAATTTGTTCTGCAACAGCTTCAGTAAGTCCTTGAGCAGAGAAATAAACAACTAAAGCTCTTCCACCAGAAACATTTACATCATCATTACTATTTCCATTGTTGTTAGTGTTTTCATTGTTATTAGTGCCATTATTGTTATTATTCACATTATTATTTTCTTCATCATCACTATTATTTAATAGAAAATAACCTCCAACTCCAAGTACAGCAACTACTAAAACTACAATTATTCCGATAACTACATTCTTATTCATAAATATCACCATTTCCTTTCTTTTTTTCTGAAAGGATGACTAGAAAAACTAGTCATCCTTTTAATAAGAATCACTCCAACTACTATAACTAATACTATTATAAAAATTTTTTTCATTTTAATTCATAACTTGCATTTCTCTAAGTATTTTATTACCACTATCTGTGTCAACCACCATGCAATAAATTGCATGGCTTGTATCAGGTG
>DVHV01000082.1 GCA_018711775.1 Candidatus Onthocola stercoravium
TACGTCAAGCAAATTTTTCGAAAAAGTATGACTTTCCTATTATAGTACAAAAAATAATGACTAGAGATAGTCATTATTCACAAGTAGCACCAAAAGATTCATACATTTCTACTATTCCACTAACTAAGAATTTACCATTTTCAATATAACTACTTATTGATGGTTGATCTTCTTTAAACTGTTCTAAATCCATTACATTATAATCAATTGTAACATTTGCAGAAACTTGATTAGAACTTCTTGAAATATCATACGTATATCCACCATAAGTATCACTACTAACTTGATAAGTTTGATTTAAATACTCTTCCATGTAATCAAGTATATCTTCAGAATCACTAGTTACTGTTTCAGTAGTAACAACATTATCAACATAATCTCCACTATAGTTAACAATATATTCACTATCTAATGTATATCCATCATAAGAAACATCATCCATAACACACGTTATCGTTGATAATTCCGGTTCTACATTATTATCATCAACAGTTTCGTTACTTTCGCAGCCTGTTAATAATACGCTGGCTAACAATATTAATAAACCTTTCTTCATTACTTCTCCTTTCATTTAAATTATACTAAAATGAAAAAAAATAAGCAATAAATTTATTAACGAATAACATTATTCGGTAAATCTTGTTCACTTCTAATTTCAAAGTCTTTAACCTTTGATAAACCAAGTAAACTTTCAACCCGTATAGCAGCTTCTTTTCTAGCTTCATCAGAATACAAAGGGCTATTTACAACATTAGTTAAACTATTAATTAATAAAGCCTCTTTTAAAACTCTAATACTATTTTCCATGCTGTTTAAATTTTGTTCATCCATAACTTTCCTCCTTAAAATAATTATACTATAAAGAAAAAAGACTAGCAATAATTACTAATCCTTAAACTAATTCTAATTTAACTTCTAAAGCATCGTCTCCACGACGTTCTTTAAGTTTAATAATTCTTGTATATCCACCATCTCTGGTTTCATAATTTTTAGCAAGTTCGTTGAATACTTTAGCAACAACATCTTTATCATTGTGTAAAAATGCTAATGCTTTTCTACGAGCAACAAGTGAACCATCTTTACCATAAGTTATCATTTTATCAACAAACTTACGAACTTCTTTAGCTCTTGCTTCAGTAGTAACAACATATCCATTTGTAAGTACATCTTTAGTTAAACCTGCTAAAATACTTCTTCTAATTCTAGTTTCTCTTCCTAATTTTCTGTATTTCATATTATTACTCCTTAAATGATAGTCCTAATTCTTCAACTTTATCAAGAACTTCTTTTAGAGATTTCTTTCCTAAGTTTCTGATCTTAGTAACTTCTGCTTCCTTTTTATTAACTAAATCTTGAACGGTATGAATACCAGCTCTTTTTAAACAGTTATAAGCACGAACTGAAAATTCCACTTCTTCAATTGGAGTTTCCAATGTCTTAGTCATGTTATCAACTTTCTTTTCTTGCATTATTCCTGTTATATTACTAATTGAATTTAAATCAGCCACAATATTGAAATGTTCAATCAATATTTTAGCAGCAAGTGCCATAGCTTCTTCTGGAGTCATACTTCCATCAGTTGAAACTTCCATAACTAACTTATCATATGATTCATCTTGACCAACACGAGTATCTAATACTTCATATTTTACAACTTCAATTGGTGAATAAGAAGAATCTATTGCAATAACACCAGCTTTAATTTCTCCCATTTTAGCCTTATTTTCAGCAGCAGGAACATATCCACGACCATTATTAACAGTCATTTCCATGCTAATCTTTCCGCCTTCAACTAAATTACAAAGAACCAAATCTGGATTCATAATTTCGATATCAGCATCTTTTTCAATATCAGCTGCTGTAACAGGACCTTCAGTTGATTTAACTAATCTCAAAGTTTTAACTTCATTAGTATAATTTTTAACAACTAATTTTTTAAGAGCTAAAACTATTGATGTAACGTCTTCAACTACACCTTCCATTTTTTGGAATTCATGCATAACACCATCAATTTTTACGCTTACAACAGCACTACCTGGTAAACTTGAAAGCATTACTCTTCTTAAAGCGTTTCCAATGGTTGTTCCAAAACCTCTTTCTAAAGGTTCAAGTTCAAACTTTGCAAAATGATTGCTTTCTTGATATTCAACTATTTTATAGTCTGGTTTTTCAAATTTTATCATAACATTCATCCTTTCCCTTATTAATTTCTAGGTCTTTTTGGTGGACGACAACCATTGTGAGGAATTGGAGTTTCATCAACGATACTTGTAATTTCTAAACCTGCAGATTGTAAAGATCTAATTGCATTTTCTCTTCCTGGTCCAAGACCCTTAACATAAACATCAACTTTTTTAACACCAGCTTCAACTGCTGCTGCAGCTGCTGCTTCACTAGTTAAACCTGCTGCAAAAGGAGTTTTCTTTTTACTTCCTTTATAACCAATTCTACCAGCTGATGACCAACTAATAGCATTTCCTTCTTTATCACAAATAGTAACTATTGTATTATTATAAGTTGAATGAATATGTGCTTCAGCTTCTGGAATATTCTTCTTAACTTTTCTTTTTCTTCTATTATATGCCATATTACTTACCTACCTTCTTCTTATTAGCCACTACTTTACCTCTACCTTTACGAGTCTTAGCATTTCTGCTAGTTCTTTGTCCTCTTACTGGTAGACCTTTTTTATGTCTAATTCCTTCATAAGAGTTAATTTCCATCTTGTTTTTGATATTCATTTGAACATCACGACGAAGATCTCCTTCAACTACATACTTTTCTACTTCTTTACGTAATGCAGCAACTTCTTCATCAGTTAAATCCTTAATCTTTTTTGTAGGTTCAACTCCAGCATCACCACAAATAGTTAAAGCTAAACTTCTACCTATTCCATAAATAGCTGTAAGTCCAATACAAGTATGTTTTTCTCCTGGTAATTCAATATTCTTAATTCTTGCCATTTATATCCTCCTTATCCTTGTACTTGCTTATGTTTAGGATTTTCACAAATAACCCTAACTTTTCCTTTTCTTCTAATAATTTTACATTTCTTGCAAATCTTTTTTACTGATGGTCTAACTTTCATAATTTCACTCCTTATCTATTATTCCATTTAATAATCCCACGTTCTAAATCATATGGTGAAAGTTCTACTGTAACTTTATCACCTGGTAAAATACGTATCATATGCATGCGCATTTTACCAGAGACGTAGGCCGTAACAGTATGTCCATTTCCTAGTTCTACAAGGTAATAACTACCTTTTAAAACTTCTGTAACTTTACCTTCAACTTCTATTTTATCTTTTTTTCCCATATATTATCTATTCTCCTGTTAATATTTCATATCCATCTTTTGTAACTAACACAGTATTTTCATAGTGAGCAGATGGTTTCCCATCCATTGTCCTAACTGTCCAGTCATCATCTTCTAAATATACTTTTTTACTTCCTAGATTAAGCATCGGTTCTATAGCTATAGTCATACCAGCTTTTAATTTAGTCATATTGTTATCATCGAAATTAGGTACATCTGGTTCTTCATGCATTGAAGCTCCAATTCCATGTCCTACTAACTCTTCCACAACACTTAATCCATGATCGTGTGCATATTTCTCAATTGCTCTACTTATATCTCTTATTCTAGCTCCTTCTTTTACACATGCAACACCTGCATAAAAAGCTCCTTTAGTATTTTCAACTAAATCTCTTACATCATCTGGCACATCCCCAATAATATAAGTTCTTGTTGCATCAGCATGGTATCCTTTATAAGAAATAACTAAATCAACAGATACAATATCGCCATCTTTAATAACACGATTCCCCGGAATGCCATGAACAACTTCATCATTAACCGAAATACATACACTTGCTGGATAACCCTCATAACCTAAAGTAGATGGTACACAACCATTTTTTACTACAAAATCATGAACGATTGTATCCAATTTTTTAGTAGTAATACCTGGTTTTAAATGCTTCTCTATTTCTTTAAAAGTCATGATATTTTTTTTACCAGCTTCACGCATTAATTCTATTTCTCTTTCACTTTTAATACTAATCATTAGCAACAATCCTCGATATGTCATTAAATATATCATTTATATTTCTATTAACATCAACAATATGTAACTTATTTTTATTATTGTAATAATCAACTAATACTTTAGTATTATTTAAGAAATTATCATAACGAATGATAAATGCTTCAACATTATCGTCATCTCTTTTGACTAATTTCTTACCACAATTATCACAAATACCTGTAATTTTTGGTTTTAATTCTTCATCATTTAAATTATATGATTTACCACAACTACAAGTAAGTCTTCCTTCAATTCTCTTAATAGCATCTTCCTTATCTAATTCTAAATAAATAACTTCATAGTCATCATCTAGTATTTCATCTAAGACTTTTGCTTGATTAAGAGTCCTAGGAAAACCATCTAATATAAATGGTTTTCCTTTTATTCCTGTCAACTTGTTTTGAATGATATCAATCATCAAATCATCACTGACAAGATTACCTTTATCTATAATATTTTTAACTTCCATTCCTAATTTACTACCTGATGCAATCTCTGCTCGAAGCAGATCCCCTGTAGATATATGAACATATTCAAAATGCTCTTTCAACAAATTACTTTGGGTCCCTTTGCCAGCAGCTGGGGGAGCTATAAATATTATATTTCTCATCATCTTAATCTCTTTCTTTTCGCCGAATAACTTCGACTTACTAAACTACTTTCCATTTGTTTATATGTTTCAATTGCAACACCAACAACGATTAATATACCTGTTCCTCCAATACTTACTGAAGCAGGTAATTCAAATATCATTGAAAATACTATTGGTATACATGAAAGTATTACTAAGAATATACTACCAACAAATGTTAATTTACCCATTGAGTTACCAATATATTTAGAAGTATCTTCTCCAGGTCTAACCCCAGGAATATATCCACCTCTTTGATTTAAGTTTTTACTCATTTCATCTGGATTCATTACCATAAATGTGTAGAAATATCCAAAGAATATAATAAGTACTACATACAATAAAAACCCTGTTGGTGTAGTATAACTAATATAATTATTAACAAAATTAATAGCAGACTCATTACCAGTTAAATTTACAATTGTTGCTGGTATTGTAATAAGTATTTGTGCAAATATTACAGGAATGACTCCAGCAGAATTTATTTTAATTGGTAAGAAACTTTGTTGAGCACCATAAGCACTTGATGATCTATTCGCATATTGAATTGGAATTCTTCTTTCAGCAAGTTGTACCCAAATAATACCAACAATTATTAGTATATAAACTAAGATAAACAAGATAAAGAAGAAAATACCTAATCCCGTTGCATAAGTACCTGCTAGTACAAATCCATCATATGCTCCTGTAAATACACTTGGCATACTAAGGATAATACCAGCCATAATAATCATCGATTGTCCATTACCGATACCCTTTCTTGTAATTTGATCTCCCATCCATAGACAGAATGCTGTACCAGCAGTCATAACTAAAGATGTCTTAAGCATTGTAAATACGTCTGAACCATTCATATAAAATACGCAAAGAACATATGCTTGAACAAATCCTATTATAATACCTAAGTATCTTGTAATTTTGTTAATTTTTTGTCGTCCTACATATCCTTGTTCCTTTAAATCTTTAAAATAAGGAATTATGTCCATTTGTAAGAGTTGAGTTATAATCGATGCAGTGATGTAAGGAGAAACTCCAAGTCCAAAGATTGAAAAGTTTCTTAACCCTCCACCACTCATAATATTAAATATTTCTAAAAAACCTAACTCATCTAAAATTTCAGATGCCCAAGGAATTGTTATTGCACTCCCTAAGCAAAATATTCCTAAACAAAACAAGGTTAAATAGATTCTGTGTCTTAAATCTTTATTAGATTTACTAAAAAGTTGGGAAAACCCCCGAAACATCTAAATCACCTCAGCTTTGCCACCGGAATTTTCAATTTTTGTTACAGCTTTACTAGAGAAGCGATTAGCTTTAACAGTTAACTTCTTAGTAAGTTCACCATCACCTAATACTTTAACTCCTGAAAGTTGTTTTTTAATAATCTTTCTTTCTTTTAATACTTCTGGTGTTACAACATCACCATCATTAAAGAATTTTTCTAAATCGCTCAAATTAATTGTAGCATATCTAGTTGCAAAATTCTTATTATTGAACCCTCTGATAGGAATTCTTCTATGAAGTGGAGTTTGTCCACCTTGGAACCAAGCAGGAATTGATGCACCACTTCTTGACTTTTGACCATTTTCCCCACGAGTAGCAGTTTTACCCATACCACTTCCAGGTCCACGACCAACACGTTTTGTTGGCTTTGTTTCTTTACTTTTTGGTAAATTTTCTAATTTCATCTTACAATTCCTCAACTTTCTTGCCACGAAGTTCAGCAATATGTTCTGGAGTTCTTTGTTCCTTCAAAGCCTTTAGTGTAGCTTTAGCAACGTTTACTTGAGTATTTGCTCCAAGTGATTTAGCAACAATGTCTTTAACACCAGCAAGTTCAAGTACAGCACGAGCAGCTCCACCAGCGATAATTCCACGACCTTCACGAGCAGGCTTAATAAGTACTACAGCTCTACCAACTTTTGCAGTCATTTCATGAGGAACAGTTCTATTATCTATTAAAGCAACTTTGCAAACATTCTTATTTGCAGCTTGTAAAGCTTTTTTAATAGCTTCTGGAACTTCGTTAGCCTTTCCGCTACCAATACCAACTAATCCTTTTCTGTTTCCAACAGCTACAGTAGCAGAGAAACGGAAATGTCTACCACCTTGTGTAACTTTCGTAACACGAGTAATAGAAATAACTTTTTCTTCTAATAGATTTTTCTTTTGTTCTTGTTTTTGATTTCTCATGCTACCTCCCTAAAATTCTAGTCCAGCTTCTCTTGCTGCATCAGCAAGGGCTGAAACTCTACCATGGTATTGATATCCGCCACGGTCAAACACAACTGTTTTAATTTTTAATTTTTTACATTTTTCAGCAATATCTTTTCCAACTGCTTGAGCAGCTTCGATATTACCTCCATTTGCAATATGTAATTCAAGGTTAGAAGAACTTGCAAGGGTAGTTCCTGTTACATCATCGATAACTTGAGCATAAATACCTTTGTTAGATCTAAATACATTTAGTCTTGGGCATTCTGCAGTTCCACTAACAGTTTTACGAACTCTTTCGTGTCTTCTTACACGAGCCTTATTATTAGCTTCCTTTTTAATCATAACTTAACTCCTCCCTATGCCGCTTTCTTTCCTTCTTTACGACGTACATGTTCATCTTTATAACGAATACCTTTACCTTTATAAGGTTCTGGTTCTCTTACTTTACGAACATTCGCCGCAAATTCTGAAACTTTTTGTTTATCTATTCCATGAATAGTAATTTCTGTATTTGATTCACTAGTAACACTTAAGTCACTTGGTGCTTCCATTACAACTGGATGTGAATATCCAGCATTAATAGTAATCTTATTACCACTAACATTGAAACGATATCCAACACCAACTGCTTCTAAACCTTTGCTAAAACCAACAGACACTCCAATAATCATATTATTAATTAATGAATTTGTAGTTCCTTGCATAACATTTGCTCTTTTGCTTGGTTTAGCTTGTTTTGTTAATACAGTGTTATCTACTACTTCAACATTTATTAAATTGCTGAAGTTATAATTTAATTCACCTTTAGGTCCTTTTACATTAACAGTATTTCCATTAACACTTACTGTAACGCCTTCAGGGATAGTTAGTTTTCTTTCACCAATTCTACTCATACTTCCTTACCAAATATAGGCAAGTACTTCACCTCCTAATCCCTTAGCTCTTGCTTCCTTATCAGTCATTAAACCTTCAGAAGTAGAAATTATAGCAATACCTAGTCCGTTTAAAACGCGAGGAATTTCATCCACTTTAGCATAAACTCTTAAACCAGATTTACTAATTCTTTTAAGACCAGTAATAACTCTTTCTTTCTTAGGTCCGTATTTTAAAGTTATTGTAAGTTTATCACCATTACTAAGTTTTTCATAAACATAATCAGTGATATAACCTTCTTTCTTTAAAATTTCGGCAATTCCAAGAGTCATTTTAGTTCCAATTACTTCAACAGTATTGTATTTCATTTGATTAGCATTACGAATACGAGTTAACATATCTGCTATTTTATCTTGTACAAACATTCAAATTCCTCCTTACCAACTAGATTTCTTAACACCAGGTAATTTACCTTCATTTGCAAGTTCTCTAAAGCAAATACGACAAATTCCATATTTTCTTAATACACCGTGAGGTCTACCACAACGATTGCATCTTGTATATGCTCTTGTTGAAAATTTTGGTGTTCTTTTATTTTTAACAATCATACTTTTTCTTGCCATAACGTCCTCCTTAATTTCTGAAAGGCATTCCGAAGCCAGCAAGTAAACTCTTAGCTTCTTCATTGCTCTTTGCAGTAGTTACGAATATGATATCCATACCACGTACCTTAACAACTTCATCGTAATCGATTTCAGGGAAAATTAATTGTTCTTTAATACCAATTGTATAATTTCCTTTACCATCGAATGAATGAGGTGAAACGCCACGGAAATCTCTCACTCTAGGAAGTCCAATACGTACTAATTTTTCAAAGAAATAATACATATTTTCTCCTCTTAAAGTAACCTTTACTCCGATAGGTTGACCTTCACGAACTTTAAATCCCGCAATTGACTTACGAGCTTTCGTAACAACTGGTTTTTGACCTGTAATCTTTTCAAGATCTTTAACAGCTGCAGTTATAAACTTTTCATCTTTAGATCCATCACCAACACCCATGTTGACAACAATCTTTTCAAGTTTAGGAACAGCCATTACAGTAGTATAATTATATTCTTTCATTAATTTAGGAACTATTTCCTTATTATACAATTCTTTAAAATTACTCATAACTACTTACTCGCTTTCTTAGAAGCCTTTTTAGTTGTTTCTTTCGCATTATTTTTAGCTTCTACTTTTTCTTTTTTTTCAGACTTTTTAGCTTCTTTTTTAATTTCTTTAGCTTCAGCCTCAGTGATAACTTTTACATTTGAAACATGAATAGGAGCTTCAATTTCAATTATGCTACCACTTTCATTAGTCATTCTAGGTTTACTATGTTTCTTAACAATATTTATACCTTCTACTACAACTCTTTGTTCAGTCTTTAAAGTTCTAATAACTTTTCCTTCTTTGCCTTTATCAGCACCAGCAATTATTTTAACAGTATCTCCAACTTTAACTTTCATAAGTACCTCCTATAATACTTCTGAGGCAAGAGATACGATCTTCATATAATCTTTTTCTCTTAGCTCTCTAGCTACTGGTCCTAAAACACGTGTTCCAACTGGAGACTTATCATCCTTAATTAAAACACAAGCATTGTCATCAAATTTGATGTATGAACCATCGCTTCTTCTAACGCCATCTACGCTTCTAACGATAACAGCCTTAACAACTTTACCCTTTTTGATAGGACTATTAGGAATTGCTTTTTTAACAGTCCCAACTACAACGTCACCGATATTACCATATTTAACTTTAGATCCACCCATAACTCTTATTACTAAGATTTCACGAGCACCACTATTATCAGCAACTTTAAGTCTACTTTCTTGCATTACCATAATAATACCTCCTAAAGGATAACAGCTTCAACAAGAACTTCTACTAATTCATATCTTTTAGTTTTAGATAATGGTCTAGTCATTCTAATTTTTACTGTATCTCCTACTTTAGCTTTATTTGCTTCGTCATGCGCAGCATATTTTTTTGAATATTTAACTTGTTTCTTATATAAAGGATGTTTCTTGGAAGTTTCAACTAATACGGTAATAGTCTTATTATTAGATGCACTAACAACTTTACCAATTAATTCTTGTTTTGCTTCATTCATTATTCGTTACCTCCATTTAATTCTCTTTCTTTAAGAATAGTTTTCATTCTTGCAACATCTCTTCTAAGTTCTCTTAGTTGAGCAGGCTTTTCTAAAGTACCATTTGCTTGTTGCATTCTCTTTGTAAATAATTCTTCTTTAGTTTCAGTGATTTTCTTACTTAATTCTTCGGAAGACATTTTTCTAATTTCATTAATTTTCAAGAGAATCACCATCCTTTACTTCTTCTTTTTTAACAAATTTAGTTTTAACAGATAGTTTATGAGAAGCAAGTCTCAAAGCTTCACGAGCAATTTCTTCGCTTACACCAGAAACTTCAAACATAATCTTGCCTTTCTTAACAACTGCTACCCATTCTTCAACGTTTCCTTTACCTTTACCTTGACGAGTTTCAAGAGGCTTTTTAGTTCTTGGCATGTGTGGGAAGATATTGATAAATACTTTACCACCGCGCTTCATAAATCTTGTCATCGCAATACGAGATGCTTCGATTTGACGAGCTGATATCCAGCCACCTTCTGAGGCTTGTAGTCCGTATTCACCAAAATGTAATTCAGTATTACCTTTAGCTTTACCATCGTAACTTATTCTATGACTTTTACGATATTTAGTTCTCTTTGGCATCAACATTTTTATCAGCTCCCTTCACTGTTTTTTTAGCAGGAAGAATTTCATTTTTATAAATCCAAACTTTAACACCAATCTTACCATATGTAGTATCTGCTTCAGCAACAGCATAATCTACGTCAGCTCTGATTGTATGTAGTGGCACAGTTCCTTCAGTATAACCTTCAGTTCTTGCCATTTCAGCTCCACCTAAACGACCGGACACAGCAGTCTTACATCCTTTAGCTCCAGCCTTCATAACATTTCTGATAGCTCTTTTTTGTGCAGATCTAAATGGTGCTCTTGCAGCAATTTGACTAGCAATATTATTAGCAACTAATTGGGCATTTAAATCTGGATTCTTTTCTTCTACTATATTGATATAAATTTCTTCACCAACTAATTTGGCAATTTTCTTTCTTAATTTTTCGATGTCTTCACCACCACGTCCAATGATAACACCTGGTTTAGCAGTATAAATAGTAACATCAGTACGTCCTTTTTTACGTTCAATAATAACACTAGCAATAGCAGCATCCTTCATATTCTTTTCTAAGTATTCTCTTATTTTAATATCGTTAATTAAATATTCAGGATAATCTTTTTTAGCATACCATTTTGATTGCCAGTCTTTATTAACACCAAGACGATATCCTATAGGATTTACTTTTTGTCCCATACTATTTTACTCCTTTCGCAGTATCACTTACACATACAGTGATGTGACTACTTCTTTTATCATGACGATCAACATTACCACGGCTGGCAAATTTGATTCTCTTGTAAATAGGACCTGGATTAATATAACATTCACTAATTCTTAGTTCATTTTCATTTGCTCCAAAGTTATTTACAGCATTTGCTACCGCTGAATTTAAAACTTTTAAGATTAGTCGACTTGCTTTAGTATTGGTGTTTTCCAATATACCACGAGCAGTTTCAACATCTTTACCTCTAATTAAATCCATAGTCATTCTTGCAAGTCTTGGTTTAATTAAAGCATTTTTGTGAATTGCATAAGCTTCCATGTTACCTCCTATTTATTTCCTGCATGGCCTGTAAACTTACGAGTTTGTGAAAATTCTCCAAGTTTATGTCCAACCATGTCTTCAGTAATATATACTGGTATAAAATCTTTACCATTGTGAACAGCTATTGTATGTCCTACAAAATCAGGAAAAATAGTAGATCTTCTTGACCATGTTTTAATAACTGTTTTCTTGTTACTTTTATTCATTTCTTGGACTTTTTTCATTAGCGATTCTGCTACATAAGGTCCTTTTTTCAAACTTCTTGCCATATTTCCTCCCTATTTTGCCTTTCTACTTACAATAAGTCTTTCACTTTTCTTTTTACTCTTACGAGTCTTAACACCAAGAGCAGGTTTACCCCAAGGTGTCATTGGGCTCTTACGTCCGATAGGTGCACGTCCTTCACCACCACCATGAGGGTGATCGTTAGGGTTCATAACAGATCCACGGTTAGTAGGTCTAACACCCATATGACGTTTACGTCCAGCCTTACCAAGATTTACTAACTTGTAATCTTCATTACCAACAACACCAATTGTTGCCATACAATTTCCAAGTACTAATCTTGTTTCTCCAGATTGTAAACGAACCATTACATATTTTCCTTCACGTCCTAGGATTTGGGCACTAGATCCTGCACTACGACAGATTTCAGCACCTTTACCAGGTTGAAGTTCGATACAATGGATTGTTGTACCAACTGGAATATTCTTAAGTGGTAAAGCATTACCAACTTTGATATCGGCTCCTTCACCATTTTCGATGATTGCACCAACTTGTAATCCAGCTGGAGCAATAATATATCTCTTTTCACCATCTTTATAATTGATTAAAGCAATATTTGCTGTTCTATTTGGATCGTATTCAATAGATGCAACACGTCCAGTAACACCAATTTTATTTCTCTTATAATCAATCATACGGTATTTTCTTTTAGCTCCTCCACCAATGTGGCGAACTGTCATTTTACCTTGATTATTTCTTCCACCAGTTTTACTTTTAGTCTTAAGTAATGATTTAGTAGGCTTAGCCCCAGTTAATTCTTCATTAACTAGAGTTGTCATACCTCTACGACCATTAGTTGTAGGTTTATAATGTTTTATAGCCATTGTTTACCCTCCTAAATCTCAATTGAAGAACCTTCAGCTAATGTAACAATAGCCTTTTTATAAGTTTTAGTTCTTCCTGAGTATCTTCCAACTCTTCTTCTCTTAGATTTTGTATTTAATGTATTAACATTTTTAACACTTACTTTAAATGCTTCTTCGATTGCTTTCTTAATATCAGTTTTAGTTGCATCTTTAGCAACTTTAAATGTATATACATTATTTTGTCTATTAGCCATTGATTTTTCAGTAATGACTGGTGCAATAATGATATCTGAATAATGTTTCATTATTTAAGCACCTCCTCAATTTTACTTATTGCTGCTTCATCCATAACTACAACGTCAGCATTTACTAAATCATAGCAATTTACTTCATCAGCATATATTACTAATACATTTGGTAAATTTCTAACTGCTAAGTATAGATTTTCAGCATCATCACTTGTAACAAATAATATTTTGTTATCAAGTTTTAATCCTTCTAACATTTTAATAGCATCTTTAGTTTTAGTAGATTTCATATTGAAACTATCAACAACAACTAAAGCTTTTTCTTGTACTTTACTAGATAAAGCACTCTTTAGAGCAATAACTCTTTCTTTCTTATTAATTTTGAATGTATAATCTCTTGGACCAACACCCATAGGTATTCCGCCGCCACGCCATTGTGTAGCACGAATACTACCTTGACGAGCACGTCCAGTACCTTTTTGTCTCCAAGGCTTTCTTCCGCCTCCAGAAACTTCACTTCTATTTTTAGTTTTTCTAGTTCCTTGGCGAGTGCTATCAAGTTGTAAACGAATCATTTTCTTTAAAGCATCAGTATTTACTTCAATATTCCAAACGCTATCTGTTAATGTTAAATCTTTAACTTTTTCACCATTAAGGTTCTTAACACTTATCTTTGTCATATCTTAATCCTTTCTAAGCAATTACTTGCTTTCTTCTTGAGCATCTGCAGCATCAGTTACTAGAGCTTCAGTTTCTTCTGAGTTAGCAACTTCTTCAGTAGTTTCTACTACTTCTTCACTAACTTCTTCTGGAGCTACTTCATCAACTACAGTTTCTTGCTTATATTCAAGAATTTCTTTAGGATCACTCTTGCGACTATTCTTAACAGCAGTCTTGATTAACACTAAAGAATTTTTTGCTCCTGGAACATTTCCACTTACTAAAATATAATTTTCTGCTTCGTTTACTTCAATAATTTCTAGATTTTGAATAGTAACTGTATCAACACCCATGTGACCAGCCAACTTTTTACCCTTTAATACTCTTTTTGGTAACATTGTTCCTAGTGAACCAGGTCTTCTATGATAGTGAGATCCGTGAGTCATAGGTCCACGAGATTGGTTATGTCTCTTAATAACACCTTGGAAGCCCTTTCCTTTACTAGTTCCTGTTACATCTACAACTTCTCCTACAGTAAATACACCAGCGCTAACTGTATCACCAATATTATAAGTTGATTCTACATCTCTTATTTCTTTTAAGAAGCGCTTAGGAGTAGTATTTGCTTTTTTAGCATTTCCCATTTCTGGTTTATTTGCTTGTTTTTCTTTCTTTTCGAATACGCCAAGTTGGATTGCGTTATAACCATCTTTTTCGACAGTTTTAACTTGCATTACTACGTTTGGTTCAACTTCAATAACTGTAACAGGAATAAGTTTACCATCTTTAGTAAATACTTGAGTCATTCCAGCTTTACGCCCTAAGATTCCTTTCATACTTCGTTTTTCCTTTCTTAATTTTCTTATAATTTGATATTTACATCAACACCACTAGGTAAATCTAAATGAGTTAACGCATCAACAGTTTCCTTACTAGGATTTTTAATATCGATTAATCTCTTGTGAGTTCTTCTTTCGAATTGTTCACGAGCATCCTTATATTTGTGTACTGCTCTTAATACTGTAACTTTTTCAATTTCTGTTGGTAAAGGTACAGGCCCAGAAATTTCGCCACCAGTTCTTTTAACAGTTTCCACAATTTTACCAGCTGCTACATCTAATAATCGATGATCGTATGCTTTCAAATTGATTCTTACTTTTGTACTTGACACTTGCATGTCCTCCTTTCGCCTATATCTAGTATAGACATACTCCGCACAAGTTCTCTAACACAACTTTTCTTTACCAACTTACCCTAGTGTATCAGTAACCTTGCACATCAACGCAGTCATACGTCTATAATAATACCATTAAAATCTATGAAATGCAACAAAAAATTTGCATTTTTCCTGCAAATTTTCTAACGTCCACCAAACTTATATGGTTCAAAAACAAAAAAATCATCATATTCTTGCATTATTAAATCCAGTTGCCCATCATCTTGCAATGCTATAGACATATATTCAAAAGAAGTAAGCCAATAATTAATCATAGCTTTCTTATAATCTTCTAGTTTAGCTTGTAAAGAATCTACAAGATTCTTTTCCGTTTCAGTTCTTTCACTCTCACCCTTATCCAAGATTTTATATGCTGACATTATAAAATAATCAAAAAATTCAACCAAATCATTAATTGTAACCCCAAATAAAAGTGCCAAAGCTTGCAATTCATAAAAATTAAATAATGATGTTTTATCACTTAACAAACTTTCAAACAAACTATAAAATTCATATAAAACAGTATTTTCAAAACTAGTAACATCCATCCCATCAGTATCAATTAATTCAGAATGCCAAAACTTAATTTTCACATTATAACCCAATTCTCTTAAACGATTACTATAATTTAATATTCTATCTAACAAATTTTCCATTTCTAAACTCCCCCCAAAACCATTATATAAATTTTCTACTCTTCAATTAACAATGATTCCGTATCTGCCATTTCACTCGGTATTGCAATATCCATATAATCAAGTATCGTTGGTGCAACATTAACAAGTGTTCCAGTTTCCTTCAATTTTATTTTATTATCAACGATTATAAAAGGAACCTTACTTGTCGTATGAGTCGTACAAAGACTTCCATCAGAATTAATCATTGTATCGGCATTACCATGATCCGCAAGTATTATTACTTTATAAAAGTTATCTTCAGCCTTTTCTAGAATTTTTCCCAAGCACAAATCAATTGCCATACAAGCTTTAGTAGCTGCTTCCATATTACCAGTATGTCCTACCATATCTGGATTAGCAAAATTAACTAAAATAAAATCATAATCGGAATTCATTGCTCCAACAACTTTTTTAGTTACTTCCACGCAACTCATTTCTGGTTTCAAATCATATGTCGCAACATCTGGACTTGCCACATGAAATTTATCACATTTATTAATCTTACCATCATAACCGCCATCAAAAAAGTAAGTAACATGTGGATATTTCTCACTTTCAGCAATTCTAGCTTGAGTAAAATCAAGTTCACTTAAATAAATTCCTAATGGATGAGTTACCTCCGGTTGTTCAATAAAATTTAATGTCTTTATCTTTTTATCAACGGGTAAAAAACTAAAAACAGTTACCTCGCTCAAATCTTTTACACTAAAAGCATCAAATGTGTCACAATTAATAATACTATTAAGTATTTGTTTTGCTCTATCTGCTCGATAATTCATCCATATAAGCACATCCCCATTTTTAATAACATCTAAAGATAATTTTATTGGTTTAATAAATTCATCAGTAACCCCAGCATCATAACTACTATTAATACTTCTTTCAACATCCAAAGAGCTGAGACCTTTACCATTAACAACTAAATCATAATATACCTTTGTCCTATCAAAGTTTTCATCACGATCCATAGCATAATACCGACCACACACAGTTGCAATATTACCAATTCCGTTATTTTCAGCAATTAAATTTTTAATCATACTAATATACTTATAAGCCGAATGTATATCGGTATCTCGCCCATCAGTTATAACATGGAAGTGAATCTTAGTAAAACCATTTTCCACAAGAAACTTATAGATTCCCAAAAAATCATCTACACCAGCATGAATATTTCCATCACTACAAAGTCCCATAATATGAATATCTTTATCTTTAAGTGTTAATAACTTTTGGATATTTTTACTATCTAAATCTGGACTTTGCAAAAATTCATTAACAAGAATTTCTGGTTGTTTTAAAATTCTACCAGCTCCAATTGTCATATGCCCAACTTCACTATTACCAGGTTGTCCCTCATTCAAACCAACCGCCGGACCTGATGCATCTAATAAAGCATGCGGATAACTTTTCCATAATTCATTAAAATTATTCATATGTGCTGCTTTAACAGCATTTCCTTTTTCCTCTTCACGAATACCAAAGCCATCAAAAATAATAGTTAATATTTTATTCATAGTTCACCTTCATTACGTTTTTATAATAACATAAACATATTTAAAATACAATAAAATGAGCATCACTGCTCATTTTATCCCACTAACTCTTTTTGATGTAATTTTAATCTATCTGCGATAGTTGTTAAAAATTCTGAATTAGTTGGTTTACTTCTTTCAAAATCAATAGAATTTCCAAATATATCTTCCATTACTTTTAAATCTCCTCTAATCCAACTAATTTCAATAGCATGTCTTATAGCTCTCTCCACTCTTGATGAAGTAGTATTAAATCTATTAGCAATTTCTGGATATATATCCTTAGTTACTAGGTTAACTACTTCTCTACTAGTATAAAGAAGCATTATACCTTCTCTAATATATTTATATCCTCTCACATGTGAAGGAATTCCTAAATCGTGTAAAAGTGAACTAACTTCAACTTCAACACTATAATTATCTGCATATTTAATTTCATCACTTTCAACAAATAAGTCAAATATTCTTTCTTCCAATATTTTCATATCAATTGGCTTTAACATATAGTAACTTGCATTTAATTTTTGGACTTTCTTAATTGTATAATCATCCTTAAAACTAGATAATATAACTATTTTCTTATTAATTTTTCTTTTATTTAGTTCTTCTAACATTTTAAGACCATCTATTTGTGGCATTAAAATATCCATTAATATTACATCATAATCAGTCTGATTATTAACTAAATATTGAAGTGCTTCCTTTCCATTATTAAAACATCCTACTACCTTGATTACTTCATTACCTTTAAAGTACTTTCTAACACTACTTAACACTGCATCGTTGTCATCAATTGCAACAACATTAATTATTTTGTTCATGTGTTTCCTTTCTTACTGCTAAATATTTTCTCACTGCACATGTTTTCATTATAAAGGATAATCTTACAAAATGCTACAAAAACTTTTGTCGAATTCTGTAAATCACTGTAAAGGTTTGTCACAAAATGTCGAAAATATCATTTTTTACGAAATTAAAACTTTATCAAATATGTAATGGTGATAATCTAATCAAAGAATGAGGTAAAATACGAAAAAAATTATGATGCTAGAAAATTGTGAAGAATACAGATGTTGATAATATTTTAATTACTACTTATACCATAAATTAAAATGTGAAACTTTTTAATTAAATTTTATCAAAAAAATTTCACATTTTAATAATTTAGTGCTATACTATTTATAGGTGATCTTATGAACCAAAATAATGAAATCCTAAGTTTAACAAATCAAAAACAAATATTAGAAACTAAACTTAGTACATTAATCTATGGAAGTATAGAAATCAGAGAAAACAACAATAACAAATATATTTATGTTCATCAAAATGATAATGGTAGAAGTCTAACCAAATATATTGGGGAATACAGCGAAGAATTAGCAAACTTAATTTTAAAAAATAATATAGAAGTCAGAAATATAAAAAAAGAAATTAGAAAGATTAATAAAGAATTAAGTAAACTAGGATATAGTGAGATAAATCTAGATCAATCGGTAAAAAATAATATTGATTTTGCTAAAAGGAACTTAGTAGATACAATTTATAAACAAGCAATTTTAGAAGGTGTAGCAACAACATATGCTGATACAGAAGATATTATTGAAGGTGGAAAAGTAAATAATATGACTGCTGAAGATGTTTTAAAAATAATTAATTTAAAACACGCATGGGAATTTATTTTAAATGAATATGTAATATCATCAGAAACCAATTATTATCTACTTTGCCAAATAAATAAATTAGTTGAAGAAGGATTCTATTATAATGCCGGAATATTACGTAACATTCCAGTAAAAATCGGAGGAACTACGTGGATACCAAATATACCAATTGAATCCCAAGTAAAAGAAAATATATCTTTAATAATAAATAATTTAGAAACTAATGATATAGATAAATCTATAGAATTACTACTCTTTGCTACTAAAGAGCAATTATTTATCGATGGTAATAAAAGAACTGCTTTAATATTTGCTAATCATTATTTAATATCTCATGGCTTAGGTTTATTAGTTATTCCTGAAAACAAAGTAGATCAATACAAAAAATTACTAATTGAATATTATGAAACAAATAATATTATAAATATAAAAGAATTTTTACTAAAATATTGTTATATAAAAATGTGAAACTTTTTTTGATATAACCTATCAAAAAAAGTTTCACATTAATTTTTCCATTCCCAATAGCATACTTTCCAAACTATCTATACTAGTTGAAGCTCCTCCAACTAAAAAGCCATCAACACACTTAATCGCATTAATACTAGCTATATTATCTTTATTAACACTTCCTCCATATAATACATCTAATCTTGTATCATATTTTTCTTCTACTATATCCTTAATAAATTCTATATTATCTCTTATTTCTTTTTCACTAGGCACTTTACCAGTCCCTATCGCCCACACTGGTTCATAAGCAATAATTATATTCTTAACTTCTACATTATTAAGTACTTCACTTATTTGTTTTTCGAGTATCATATAAGTATTACCTTCATCTTTATCTTTTAGAGTTTCTCCAATACAATATATTACTTTAATACCATTTTCCATTGCATTATTTATCTTATTTATAAAATCTATATTTATTTCATGTTTATACTCTCTTCTTTCACTATGTCCCACTATTACATATTCTACCCCCAAACTTTTAAGTTGTTCACCAGTTACTTCCCCAGTAATAGTTTTATCCATAAAAGAAGATATATCCTGACTACCTATACTATATCCATTTTTATCAAAAAAACCTAAAAAGGGTAAAGAAGGACATATTACCAACTTTACCTTTTTAGATTCTATTTCACTTATTCTATTATTATATTTTACTATATCATCTTTAACTAATTTATTTTTAAAATTACAAACAAAATACTTCATACTATTCCATCCATTCTAAAGCCGCTAAAGTTCCATCCGCAATATATTCTAGTGTTGCTCCTCCACCACTAGACATAAAGTCAAATGAAAACCCGAACTTTTTCGCAGCAGAAACAGTATCTCCTCCACCAACAATTACCTTTTTATTACTTTCTTTAAGTATTTTAAATAATCCACTAGTTCCTTCTGTAAATCTATCATCTTCAAATTTACCACAAGTACCATTAACAAATATTATTTCACTCTTATCAATATATTTTTTATATAATTCTAAACTCTTACTTCCAATATCATATATTATACCATCATCAATAGTAAAATCTACTGGTAGTATTATTTTACCCTTATATTTATCCATTAAACTCTTAAGTTCTTCCAATATACCTTCATCACTAGTAGCAATACTTGCACCAACATCAGCACCCTTTGCTTTCAAAAAAGAATTAGCAATACCACCACCAGTAAGTAGGAAGTCACATCTATCTAGTAATGACTTAATTATAGGTAATTTATCATCTACTTTTGCTCCACCCATAAATACACAAAATGGATGAGGTGTATCTTTTACTAAAACACTTAAGTTATTTAATTCTTCTTCAACTAATAACCCAATACAATGTGGTAAAAACTTCGCAATACCCGCAGTAGAAGCATGAGCCCTATGCATAGAACCAAATGCATCATTTACATAAACATCCCCAAGACTTGCCCAAAACTTAGCAAGTTCTTCATTATTTTTACTTTCTAACTTTTCAGGATAATCCATTATTCTAGTATTTTCGAGTAGAATAACATCTCCCTTATTACATGAATCTACAAACTCTTTAACCTTTGCTCCATTACATTTATCCACAAACTTTACTTCTTTTTGTAATAAGTTACTAAGTTCTTGACCCACATATTTTAAAGTATTCTTTATTTTATCTTCTTCACTTTTTACTCTACCAAAATGACTTAAAATAACTATTTTACAATTATACCCAAGTAAATACTTTAAAGTATCCAAACTCTTAACTATCTTACTATTATCAGTTATTCTAACTCCTTCCATAGGTACATTAAAATCACATCTAATTACAACACTTTTATTACTTACATCTATATCCTTTAATGTTTTCATACTTTCCTTTCTATTTTTATTTGTTGTTGATAACTCGCGGCCTCCGGGCGGATTGAGAGCCGCCAGCGGAGGCTTAAGGGTTCTCACACCGCAAGGCGATACGGATCACTTGAAGTTCCACTTCCTCCTTGTAATGCTACATTAGATTTCAGATA
>DVHV01000083.1 GCA_018711775.1 Candidatus Onthocola stercoravium
TTCTCGCTTGTAGATGGTTGCGAGTAATAAATTATTCTACATGTAAATAAAAGGGTTAATTGTCAAATAGTGTGTGTAGCACAAGATAATTACCATAAGAGGTAGCTTAAATAGCTACTTCTTTTTTAATGAAAAATAAACCTTTGCATATCATAATCCTGGCTTTAAATCTTCTAAAAGATCTAAAGCCAAAAGCAATTCGTTTAATGACTTTGATAAAGTTATTATTACCTTCAATAAAACCATTATTGAAATGAAATTTAAAAGAGTTTTTAATATAAGGTGAAAATTCTTTTAAAGTTTTAATTGAAGTAAGCATATAATCAGAAATATTAGTATATCTTTGATTGATGGTTTCATTAAATAAATCAAAATTATCGTTTTGAAAAGCATCAAGTAAATTTTGATAAACATTATAAGTACTTTTAAGTTCATCTGAAAGATTTAATAAATAGTTTAAAACATCAGATTCTGTAGTGAGATTAGGAAAGCAAGTAAAACGTTTCCACATAGAGTAATCGACATCATTTTTAGATTTTAAAAGTAATCTCCAATATCTTTTAAGTTTATTATAATTGGCTTTGTCATATTTCATAAGCCTAATTCTAGTTTTATTTAAGGATCTGGAAACTAATTGGATTAAATGAAATTTATCAATTACAATAGAAGCATTAGGAAACATCTTTTTAATTAAAGAAACATAAGGAGAATACATATCAATTGTAATAACTTTAACATTAGCTCTAGCTTTATGAGAATACCTAGAGAAATATTTAATCAAACTATCTAATCTACGATCTTCAACAATATCAATAATCTTACCAGTTTTACCATTACATAAATGAAAACTCATGGCCCCATCCGCAGATTTAACAGATTTAAATTCATCAAAAGATAAAATTTGAGGAAGATAAGTCTTATGAATCTTTTCTAAATCGTAGTAGGAATCCATAACTCTTTCAACAGTATTAGGAGAAACGTTATGATTAATAGCAATATCTTTCTCACTAATTTTAGAAGCCAAAGATTTAGCAATAGAATATTTAGTATTGTTAGAAATAAAACAACCATAATTAACAATATTAGTTTTTAAAGTAAAGGCTTTATTACAATGCTTACAAAGATATCTTTGCTTATGAAGACGAAGAATTGTTTTATAACCAGATACATCTAAGACTTTAATATTAGAGGTAATAAAGCCATGCTTTTCAAATAATTCATCAAAAACAACACCACATCTAGGACATGATTCTGGCTTGTATGAAAGATATCCTTCGAAAATCTTATGAATAATACCTTTGATTTTCTCTTCTTTGTAAAAATTTTCTTTAAAAAAGATATTATTGTCTTTTAATCCTAAGATATTTGTTATATAATTTAAATGGAACATGTTATCACTTCTTTCTTATATTTTGGATAATTATATTGTAACAGGAAATGGTAAAGATGTTCCTTTTATTTTGTAAAAAAACAAAAGTGTATGTAAACCACTTACACACACTAAATATTTTACAACCAATAAAAGAGTATCTTATGGTACTCTTTTTTGATATAATGGTGGTGGAGGAGGTGGGTTCAATGAAAATTGAGGAAGGGTATTTATATCATATATCACAGGATTTTTTTGAATTAGTCAACGATCCTAATTTGCAAATTAATCATTCTGGTGTTCATAGTAGGCCATCCTATTTTTTAGTTAAAGATGGAAAACTATTATGGTTTATTCCTTTAAGCAGTAAGGTTTCTAAATATAAGAAAATAATGAATGAAAAAAAATCTAAATATGGTAAGTGTAATACAATTTTAATAACAAAAATTGCAAATAAAGAAAATGCAATATTAATTCAAAATGCATTTCCAACATTACCTAAGTTTCTTTCACATCCACATACTGTTAATGGAAAATCATACAGAGTTCCTAGTGGTATTCAAAAAGAAATTGAATTTAATTTTAAAGAATTAATTAATTTGAAATCAAGAGGTATTAATCTTTTTTTTACAAATATTGATAAAATAGAAGATATGATGCATAAAATATTAGACGAAGAAAACACAAAATAATTTTTCTTTTTACCGTTTAGTTAACATAATATATATTATTCTTGAAATTTGAAACCTTTGAAATTGACTGTTTTTGCTAATTTTAATTGCCTTTATATGAAGTTTTATGTTTGTATACACTATTATGAAAAAAATAAATTTGGTGTTTAAAAACGTTTGAAACAAAAATATTAAACATTTAATATATAAAAATTTATAAAATTCAAAAGTTGTATTTAATATTTAAATTGTTTTTATTTATATAACCTTATTATAAATATAAATAAGGTTATAATATACGCGTAATCATATTATTTATATAAATATAAGGTTATATATCCCCTACTATTTATTTTTTAGGGAAGTAGGGGACTTTATACTTAAAAGTGTAGTAATAATAAACTATTGCTAGTAAAAGTAGGGATGCAGTAATACCACCAATTATATCACTGAAGTAGTGTACTCCTAAATAAATTCTACTAAGCATTACTAAAAAGGCTATTATTGTTAAAGTGATT
>DVHV01000008.1 GCA_018711775.1 Candidatus Onthocola stercoravium
CAGGAGAAGTAATAAAAACAACAGAAGATGTTGCACCTTTTGTAGGATTTGGAAGAGTATTAGTAAAACTTGTAAATAATGTTAAAAAATACAAAGCAGAGTTTTTTCCAAAAGTTCAATTCAAACCATTTGTAACTGATGGAAAAAGTAAAGCAGATAGCATTGAGTTTCAAACTCCAACAGTTGAAGGAACAATATTTTCAAAGGCGGAAACTATAGACAATAAAGTAAAAATGGTATGGGAAAAACATCAGACTTTTGACACTGATGCAGAGGCACAAGCATATCTTGATAATTTAATGAAAGCAACAACACAAGGTGGACAAACAAGTGGAACTGAAAATAGTAATGAAGGAGGAGAACAAACATAATGAAAAATAAAATTACATATTTAACAATGAGTGATGGAACGAAGTATCCATTAATATTCACTTTAAATGTAATGGAAGAAATACAGGAAAAGTATGGTTCTTTAGAAAAATGGATGGATTTAATAAAAGCAAAAGAACCAAACATAAAAGCATTAAAATTTGGACTTGGTAGTATGTTGAATGAAGGTCTGGAAATTGAAAATGAAACGGCAGAGGTAAAAAGAGAATTGTTAGACCAAAAAAAAGTAGGAAGAATTATAACTGAATTAGGAATGACAGCGGTTGCAGGCAAGATTGGAGAAAATGTAGTTGCATCTACAAAGATAGATGATCAAAAAAACGAATAATCCACGAGGAAGATGAAACAATAGTTGATTTCTCGTGGCTTTTATATATTGGTCATTGCTTATTAGGTTTTGATGAAAAAGCTGTAGGTCATATGACATTTGCTCAATTATTAAAGTTATATAATCATTATAAAAATGATTATGATTTCAAACTTAAACATATATCTTATGCAGAGTTAGAAAGAAAAATAATGGAAAGCGAAGAATGGATACCAGACTAATATACTACAATATATAACAAAATTTGAAAAAAGACTTGAATTTGTAAATAAAATCTGCTAAAATGAATATAATAAGAATGACATCAAGTTTATACAATAAATGTTTTTCGCTAATCAACATGCGAACCATAAAAAGGTTGATTTATAAATGTTTTTCGCTAACTGGTGTGCGAACCATAAAAAGACCAGTTCATAAATGTTTAAAAGACCTTGCTTTTTTAAAAGGCGAGGTCATAATTTTAGGAGTAGAAAACATGGAAATACAAGCAGGTCATTTTTATTTTATAAAAGATGAATTTTTTGAAAAAATAAAAGATAAAGAATTAATGGTTAATAAGGAAAACGGACATATGAGACCCTGTTATTATTGTTTTAAAGACAATAGAAATAATGGCTTATACTGGTTTATTCCTGTAAGTAGTAAATTAGAAAAATATCAGGCTATATATGATAAAAAACTAGCAAGATATAAAAGAGTGGATACGATAGTTTTTGGATACATATATGGAAGAAAGAGTGCTTTTCTAATTCAAAATATGTTTCCTACAACAATGGAATACATAAAAGAAGAATATATAAAGCAAAATAAGAAAGTAACTATAAATGACGATTTAAAAAATGAAATAAATAAAAAGGCAAACAGAGTATTGGAGTTAGTAAAGGCAGGCAACAAACATTTAGTATTTCCAGATATAATAAACATAGAAAAAATATTATTAAATAAATAAAAATAGAAAAAGCAGGTTATATACCTGTTTTTTTAGTGCTTAAAAAGGAGGCAAAATGGAAAAAATAAAATGTCCAGTATGTAATAATACTCTGATATTTGTAGATCACATACTGGGAGAAATAAAATGTCAGAGATGTAAAAAAATAATTAGAATTGATAAAGAATCGAGTGAGGAACACGCACATACAGAAGTGAAGTAGTTACCTGATACCTATCTTTTTGTAAAGGTAGGTGTAATAAATGGCAGGATCATTTGGTGGAAGTGTTAAATTAACAGGAGAAAGTGAATATAGAAGAGCGTTACAACAAATAACAAGTGAATTAAAAGTAATGTCATCACAAATGCAAATTGTAACAGCAACTTATGGAAAAAATGATACTTCTGTGGAAGGATTAACTGCTAGGAATAAAGTATTAAATGAGCAAATTGAAACACAAAAACAAAAGGTAGATACTTTAAAACAAGCATTAGAAAGTTCACAAGCACAATATGGGGAAAATAGTAATAAAACATTAGATTGGCAAACAAAACTAAATAAAGCTGAGGCTGAACTTATCAATATGAATAAGGAAGTAGAGCAAAATGAAAAGACTATGAAAGAGTCAGGAAATGCTACAAATGAAAATTCAAAAAATATGGATAAGTTTAGTGATAGCACAGATAATGCAGGAAAACATGCGTTGTCATTAGGCGATATTATAAAAGCTAATCTTGTCAGTGAGGCAATTATTGGAGGAATAAAATCACTATCAAATGCTGTAGTAGGAATGGGTAAATCATTTGTTGGTGCGGTGGCTGATGGTGTTAATTATAATTCAATGATTGAAGATTACACTATGAGTTTTCAAACAATGACAGGGTCGGCAGATGAAGCCCAACAAATGATGAATGAAATCAAACAGACAGCAAAAGAAACACCATTCGAAATAGAAGGAATGGCAGATACAGTAAAACAAATGATGTCTTATGGAATAGAAGGGCAAAAATCCATTGAATTAACAAAATTACTTGGAGATGTATCTCAAGGTAACATGGAAAAAATGAACTCTCTAGGCTATGCAATGGGACAAATATCTAGTGCAGGAAAATTGAATGGTCAAGATTTGAGACAATTAATTGATGCAGGATTTAACCCTTTAGAAGAAATCAGTAGTAGAACTGGCGAAAGTATGCAGAGTCTACAAGATAAGATGAGTAAAGGCGAAATCACATATCAAATGGTAGAAGATAGCTTAAGAGCAATCACAGGCGAAGGAGGTCGCTTTGAAAATGCGATGATCAATGCCTCAAAAACATTTAGTGGACAGACAGATATGATGAAAGAGGGATGGTCAAATCTTACTGGAATTCTTGCATCAGGAATAACAAATGTACTTTCTCAAAATATAATGCCAGCAATAAACAGTGTATTAGATAGTGGTACAAATTTACTTCAAGCAGTATTAGGTGGAGATGAAACACAAATTGAAGAGGCTAGAACAAAATTAGTAGAAGATATAACATCGTTAGTTCAGAGTGCAACAGAACAATTACCTACAATATTAGGAACATTTGGCACGATAATTCAAAATATTTTACCAGTTTTACAACAAGCATTACCTCAAATATTACAATTAGCTCTTCAGATAATACCAAATATAGTAAATGGAATATTAACTACTCTGCCATCATTAATGCCTGTAGTATTAAATATAATCACAACATTAGTAAATTTAATAATACAAAATTTACCTATGATACTACAAGCAGGAATTGATATTTTATTACAGCTTATTCAAGGAATAACACAGACACTACCTACATTGATTCCAACAATAGTTAATGCGGTTATTTTAATTGTACAAACATTAATTGACAATATTGGATTAATTATTGATGCAGGAATTGATATTATATTTGCATTAATAGATGGAATTATAAATGCTCTACCACAGTTAATAAGTAATATTCCTGTTATTATAGATAAATTAATTGTTGCAATTACTAATAATCTGCCTAAAATTATACAGGCAGGTATTACTCTTATAATTAAATTAGCGGAAGGTTTAATAAAGGCAATTCCTCAATTAGTATCGCAAATACCACAGATTATTTCTGCTATTGTTAATGGTTTACTTAATGGATTAGGACAGTTAGCAGATGTAGGTTTGAATTTAGTAAAAGGTTTATGGAATGGAATTTCAAATGCTACAGGTTGGATACTTGATAAGATTAAAGGATTCGGACAATCAGTATTAAATGGAATTAAATCTTTCTTTGGTATTCATTCACCATCTACATTGTTTAGGGATGAAATAGGTAAGAATTTAGCATTTGGTGTAGGACTTGGATTTGAAGATGGAATGGATGAAATTGTAAAAGAAATGCAAGATGCATTACCAACTGATTTTGATACTAATGCGAATATGAGTATA
>DVHV01000084.1 GCA_018711775.1 Candidatus Onthocola stercoravium
TAGATGTCACAGATTATAAAACAGCTTTACATATAGTAATAAATGAATTTAAGAAAAGTTATAATAATCTAGAAATGTCTTGGTTTATAGAATTACTTAAAAGTAATAATTTATTAAATAACTTAAGTTTTATATTAAATGAATTAGTTAAATATAATATAGTTATAGATTTTGATTATTTGAATAATTTATTAAAAAAATATCCTGAATTAGATATTATACTTAGTAATTTATTTAATAAATTAGAAGTTACTTATGATTACTTAGTATCTTTAGTAGATGATGAAGAAGTTATTAATTTTTTAATATTATATACATCTATTAAAGGAATATATAAAGAAGAATTATTAGAATATACAGATAAAGATAATAATTTTTATTCTTCTGATAGTGTTGCTTTATATTTAAATGAAATTCATCAAATTCCAATGTTATCTTATGAAGAAACTATAGATTATTTCAAAAAAACAGAAGAAATTCAAGAACTTTTAGAACAAACTAAAAATGTTGAAGAAAAAAGCAAATTAGAGAAAAAATATAAATTTTATCGTGATACTATACTTGAAGCAAACTTGCGTTTAGTTGTAAGTGTTGCTAAAAAGTATATAGGTAGAGGCCTAGATTATCTAGATTTAATTCAAGAAGGAAATGATGGCCTTTTTAAAGCATTTGAAAAATACGATTATCATTTAGGATATACTTTTTCGACATATGCAACACATTGGATTAGGCAAGCAATAACTAGGGCTATTATGAATCAAGCAAGAACTATTAGAGTTCCAGTTCATACGGGTGAGGTAATTTATAAAGTATCGAGGATTAAAAATAAATTAGAAAATGAATTAGGTAGAGAAATAAGTAATAGTGAGTTAGCCAAAGAATTAGGTATGAGTGAAAAAAAAGTAAGTAATTATTTAACGGTATCTAATGTTTCTGTATCTTTGGATGCAACGATATTTTATGCAGATAAAGAAAGTGATAGAACAAAAATGAGTAATTTTATAACCAGTGATGATAATTTAGAAGAAAATGTTTTAAAGGAATTTCTTCCGGAATACTTAAATGAAATATTAAGTAAATATTTAACTAAAAGAGAAGAAGAAATAATTCGCATGCGTTATGGGATTCAAAGACCAGGGCAATTTAATGTGCTTTATGATGGGGGCCATACTTTAGAAGAAGTTGGTAAGTATTTTATGCTAACAAGAGAACGTATCAGGCAAATTGAGGTAAGGGCTTTAAAAAAGTTACTTAAATCAAAGGCCAAAGAAAAATTAAAAGATTACTATGTAGATAATCAGGTGGATGAAACTACAAAAAGCAATAGTAGAGTAGTAATTTCTAAAAATGGTAAAAAAAGTGTAGTTTATTTAAAAGATAAATTAAATTGTGATATTGATGTAATTAGATTGTTAGCATTAAATATTTTAAAAGATGATAATATGAGTATTTTGTTTAAGTATTTTGGTTCAGGTTTAACTGGAAGAATTAATGAATTAAATATACCTAGTGGGGATTATCAAACATTAGAATCATTATATCCGGTATTACAAGAAAAGTTAGCAACTCTAGAAGAATTATATACTTTAAAAGACATACTTGGTGTTACTGATGAGGAAATGGAATTCTTACAGGCAAATATTGATAAAAGTTTTAAACAATATGCTTTATTAATAGAACTTTATGGATCGAATTTTAAAGAATCTAGTTATGGAAAAAAAGTTGATGGGTATTTAAGTCAAAATTATTTTAGGGCTTTACATACTTTGAAAAAGAAATTGAAGTATGAAACAAAAGAAGAAAAGAAAATGTATTTAAAAGAAATTCTTGGAGCAACTGATGAAGAAATGGAATACTTAGTAGTGGGTATTGATAAAAATGGTAAGGGTTATAAAATAATGGCTAAAGTATTTGGTGCTGATTTGAAAGAACATCACAGTGGCATAAAGTTAACAAGAGAAGAAAGTTATAATTATTATGCTAGTATAACTACTTTAAGAAACCGGTTAAAAAGATATCGCAGAGAGAAGGCAAAAAAAATGTATTTAAAAGATATAATCGGAGCAACCGATGAAGAAATGGAATGTTTAAAAGCAAACATTAATAAAAATGCTAAATATTATAAAATTCTTGCTGATCTTTTTGGTCCTAATTTAGATAAACCTCGCTCTGATAAGACACTTACTAAAGAGGAAAGAGCAAATTATTCTAATGGAATAAGGATTTTAAAAGATAGGCTTACAAGACCTCAAGAAAAAATGAGAAAATCAGTATATTTAAAAGAAATACTTGAAGCAACTGATGAAGAATTTTTAAAATATGTAAATTATTATAAAGTTAATTTTTCTACTACTTATAAAAAGTTGGCTAGTGTATTTGGTGGTGATTTAACTAATAAAGTATATATAAGTAATTCAAAAATTGAATCTTTAGTAGAAATATTTGTATCGAATTATAAAGTATATTTAAGTAACTTAGAAGTTAATTTGGATGAGGCTAAAGCGGTTATAGTACCAGAGAGTGAAGTAGTTGAAGTATTAACTATACAAGAATATCCAAGTATTGAAACACCTTTTAAACATCCGTTTTTTAAAGAATTTGTTAAATTACTGCCAATAGATTATCAACTTGTTACATCATTATATTTAGGATTATATGATGGCATAATTTATCCAATACCTAAGATATGTGAATTATTTAATATGGGGGAAGAAGAAGTAATAGAAAAAGTAAATATGGGACGTAATTTATTTGAAACATTAGTTAATAGATATAATGAATTGTTTAAACAAAGTTTTCCAGAACTTGATGGGGAAAGTAGACAATTATTAAGGAGTAAGGTTGAAAATGAAAAGAAGAGAGATAATTAAATTATTAAATAAGAAGTTTTTCTTTTATAAAGTAAATTATAAAGAACTTCAATTTGATGATTTTAAAACAGGTTATAATATAATTAAAGAAAGAGTAGTTACTGATTGGGAAAATTTAAATATTGATTGGTTTGTTGCTTATGTAACTAAAGATGATGATATATTAAGTAATTTATGTAAAATAGTTATGTCACTAAATGAATTAGGTGTAGTAATGAATTTAAATATTTTAAAAGATATATTGTTAAAGTATCCCATTTTAGATTCTTTATTATCTAGTTTATTTAAAAATAAAGAAGTAACTAGTGAAGATATAGTAAATATTTCAGCTAATGATGTAATAAGAGAAATATTGTTTTCTTATGTAACTATTAAAGGAATATATAAAGAAGAAGAGAGTAATAGATCTATATTATCAAAAGAAGAAATAATAAAATATTTTAGTATAATTGAAGAAATAAATTTTGCCTTAAGTAAAGATATTCCTATAGAAAAAAGAAAGGAATTAGAAAAAAGATATGATTATTATCGCAATTTAATTATTACTTCTAACTTGCCTTTAGTTAGTAGCATTGCTGATGCATATATAGGTAGAGGTTTAGAGCTAGCAGATTTAGTTCAAGAGGGTAGTATTGGACTTATGAAGGCATTTGAAAGGTACGATTATCATTTAGATTATTGTTTTTCTACTTATGCAACATGGTGGATTAGGCAAGCGATAACTAATGCTATTTATAGGTTGGGTCGCCCTATAAGGATACCAACATATTTATATGAAGATATAAATAGAGTGACTACTGCTAGAAATAATTTAGTTATGAATAAAGGTAGTGTTGATATACCTAGTATTGCTAAAGCTTCTAAATTAAGTGTTAATAAAGTTGAAAATATTATTAACTTACCTCAAGTTACAGCATCCTTAGATGATAATTTATTTGAAGAAGATGATGATATTACACTAGGAGGGTGCTTTGCTAGCGAAGAGGATACCGAAAAGATAGTTATTGATAGCATGCTAAGTGATTACTTAAATGAAGTTATTAGTAAAAGATTAAATGATAGGGAAGAATTTATTGTACGTATGCGTTTTGGTTTTGCTGACAATAATAATGATAATCCTTTGTTTACATCAAGTCATACTTTAAAAGAAATAGGTACTGTTTGTGGTTTATCGCACGAAAGTGTTAGAGTTATATTATCTAGGTCTTTAAAAAAACTTAATAATGATAAAACCAAAATATATTTAGAAGGATATATCGAAGATATTGTAGGATATAATAGAGTATATTTAAAAGAAATTCTTGGAGCAACCGAAGATGAAATGACGTATATCCAAGAAAATATTGATTATGATAGTAAATATTATAGTATTTTAGCTAAGTATTATGGTCCAACTTTTAGATTACCTCGTAATGCTGATGCAGTGATTCCTAGGTTAGATTATGCTAATTTAAGTTATGGAATGAAAAAATTACAAGAATTACTAGATGGATATAGATCAAGTAATAGAATGCGAAAAAGAGTTATTGTTAAGTAATATTTGTGGTATAATACCTAACCAAACGGAGGTAATATAATGGCAAAAGTAATAAAATACATTAATAGTGAAGTTTGGGATAATCTAATAAATAATATAGATAGTTGTAATGTAATAGATGAATTAACTATTATTTTAAATAGATTAAGTAATATGGGTATTAAATTTAATTTAAAAAGTATAATAGAATTATTAGAAAGATATCCGGAGTTAGATAATGTATTATATGAATTATTTAAAGATAAAAGTATAGTAACTTATTTAGATATTTTAGAATTAAGTAGTGATGAAGTAATGATTAATTTCTTAATACTGTACGCTATTAAAAATGAAATTTATGAAGATGCGTTTTTAGTAAGTGAATATAGTGATTTAATTAATCATGACTTTAAACGAGTAAGAAATTATAGTTACTATTTAACAGATGTTAAAAAAATACCTTTGTTAAGTAAAAAACATACTACTTTGTGTTTTAAAAAGTTACAAGAAATAAGAGATGTTTTAAGTAATTGTAGTGATGAGGAGAAAATAAAAGAATTAAAGGAATTATATAATCATTATCGTAATATATTACTTAATGCTAATTTGCGTTTAGTAATAAGAATTGCTAATTTGTATTCTGATTTGCAAGTAGATATGGAAGATTTAATTCAAACTGGTAATATGGGGTTAATTGAGGCAGTAGAAAAATATGATTATACACGGGATAGTAGTTTTTCTACAGTTGCTAATATGTATATTAAAAGTGCTATCAGGAGAAAATGGTTTGGTTTTGAAAAAGTAATAAGAATACCTGAAAGTACATATACGGAAATAAATAGAGTTAAAACAGCAGAAGAAAGTTTAACTATAAAATTAGGGGCTAAACCAAGTATAGAAAATTTAGCAGAAGAAGTAGGTTTATCTATAAAAGTAGTGCGTAGATTACTTAAACTAAGTGATATGGAAATTATACCTTATGATGATCTAGAAGAAGATGAATTTACTTTAGAAGATGACATGTTAAAAGATTATACCTTAAGAGAATATTTAGATGATTTAATAAATAGTGAATTAAATGATAGAGAAAAACAAGTAATTAGATTACATTATGAACATAAATACAAATTAAATCAGATTGCAGGTATATTTAATATTACTAAAAGTAGAGCAGGTCAAATAGATATGGCTGCTATTAAAAAAATGCGTGCTAGATTATATAGTGATTTAAGTGATTCTAAGAAGTATACACTTAAAGATTTAAAAAAGTATGCTTATATATTTCAAAGTAGAAAACTAGAAGTATTGCATATAATTGATTGTTTACCTTTGAATGAACAAAAATACATGTATTATGTAATGGGAGATATAGATGCGTTAGATGAAAGCATGTATAGTAGTGCAGGTATAATTTGTGAAAAAGTAATGAGTTTATTTAATAAATTTTTATATAAATTACCAAGTAATAATACAGGAATTAGTTTAAATGTTATACTAGGAATTAATAAAAATGAATTAAGTGATATAGCAGTAGAGTTTTATGGGGATTCATCTATGCAAGAGTTATTTACTTGCTTTGGTCCACTATTAGATAAATATGTAGATGAAAGTGAAGTATATACTGCTAGTTTAAATCTTTTATATAATAGAATACGTGAAAGTTTACAAGGAAATTTGGAACAAGTTTTACTAAGAAATAAGAAAAAAAATAAATAAATCTTATTTCTTTTATTATGATTTATGATAAAATAAAATTGAATGGAGTGTAATAATGAAAAAATTAATTTTAGTTGATGGAAATAATTTAATGTTTAGAAGTTATTATGCCACAGCTTATAGCGGAAATATGATGAAAAATTCTAAAGGATTACCAACCAATGCTTTGTTTGGATTTGTTTCAATGATTAATAAGATAATTGCAGAAGAAAATCCAACTTATATGGCAGTAGCTTTTGATATAGGAAAAAACTTTAGAAAAGAAAAATATGATTTTTATAAGGAAGGAAGAGTTGATACTCCGGAAGAATTAAAAGTGCAAATGCCTATTGCTAGAGAAATACTAGATGCAATGAACATTAAACATTTTGAACTTGCTCCGTATGAAGCAGATGATATCATTGGTACAATTTCTAAAATGACGGAGAATGATCCGGATTTTGCATCTGTAATTGTTTCTAGTGATAAGGATTTACTTCAATTAATTAGTGATGAAACTGAAGTTAAATTATTAAAACAAACTGGTTTTATCAGGTATAATCATAAAACATTTTTAGATGATTATAAAATTGAACCA
>DVHV01000085.1 GCA_018711775.1 Candidatus Onthocola stercoravium
GTAATAAAACATCACTATTTTTCATCACAACCATTAAATCTGCATAATAGTCTTTAGAATCATGATGCTTACCAGGAATAATTTGTTGTATTTTTAACTCAACTTTTGAAAAATCCCAATCAATATTAATATATTTACCTAAAGCATTAATTAAATATTTAGTTACGTTTTCATTACTAAAAACGTATTTAAACAATTGATCATCTATAAAATTTTTAGGCTTATGTTTGGTATATTTCTTCATAACTTTCTCCTTAGTACTCTATGCTAGCACAAGGATAAACATTTGTCTAACGGATCTTTTGTCTAGTTTTGTCAATAAATATCATTATATGGAAGCATTTGTCGAAACGCACAAAAAAACTGTCAAATAATTGACAGCTTAATTGTTTTTAATTATTATTCACATTCAACGTGAGTGAATACTATTTGACCAGTAAATGATTTACCAGTATTTTCATTTTGGTCAGAACTTAAGTTAACTAGAGTAACAGTGAAATCCCATTGATCATTAATTGTTTGACCTTCAGTAGCATCAATCTTATGAATAAATTCAGAACCTTCAGCAGTATTAGGAACTTGAATTGTTGTTGATGCTGTAGTTGTAGTAATATCGCGTTGATTAATCATTGTAGTAGCACTAGTTAAATCTGCAGCATTAGCACTTTTTCTAGCAGTAAAAGTTAATTCTGGTGTACTTTCTTCAGTAGTATATTCAAAAGTATTTGCAGTTACTTGTAAACCTACAGTATAACAGAAATTAGATGCTGCTGTACTACTTGCTGAATATTCTACAGTTGCAGTTGCAGTACTAGTTCGGTTTCCCATACCTTGGCCAAAGTTTTCTTGATTTGCATCAATTCTAATTTGACCGTTAGTAACGAAACTACCATTTGAAGTTTGAGCAGTATTAACATTAACTGGAGTTTGAACTGAAGAACCTCCTTGTGCTGTGAAGTATGCAAATGTTGCACCTACTACAGCTACTAATAAAGTTGCTACAGCAATCACTGTTAACAAAATAGTATTTTTTCTATTTTCCATCTCTACATTTCCTCCTCTATTCTAATATTAGCAAAAAAAGAGTTAAAAATCAACCTCTTTTTTCACTTTTTTATCACTTTTTAAAATCTAAATTACAAATAAAAAAGTATCAATTCCTGATACCTTTTATTAAGCACATTCAGTTTGTGCAAATACTATTTGACCAGTAAATGATTTACCAGTATTGGCGTTTTGGTCACTATCTAAGTTAACAAAAGTAACTGTAAAACGCCATTGATCATTAACTGTTGCACCTTGTCCAGCACTAATCTTATGTACATAGTCAGATCCGCTAACAGCATTAGGAATTTGAATATCTGTACTTGTTGTAGTAATATCTTGTGCATCAATTAAAGTTGTTGGACTAGTTATTGATGCAGCATTAGCTTCTTTTTCAGCAGTAAATGTCAATTCTGGTGTATTTGTTGGATCAGTTGTATACACAAAATTATTTGCAGTAATATCTAAAGTTACTGTATAACAGAAATCAGATGCAGCAGTACTACTTGCTGAATATTTTACAGTACCAGTCGCTTGACCAGTTTGATTACCCATACTTTGACCAAAGTTTTCTTGGTTAGCATTAATAGTTATAGCACCACTAGTTTGGAAACTACCATTTGAAGTTTGAGCAGTTGTAACATTAACTGGAGTTTGAGCAGTTGTACCTCCTTGTGCTGTGAAATATGCAAATGTTGCTCCAACTACAGCTACTAATAATGTTGCTACTGCGATTACAGTTAATAAAATAGTATTTTTTCTATTTTCCATCTCTACTTTTCTCCTCTCTATTTTAATATTAACAAAAAAAGAGTCTAGTTTCAACTCTTTTTTCACTTTTTTATCACTTTTTTATAAAGACATTGTAAAATTATTATTTGTTGTATCTAAAACAATTGATAAACCATTAACATCTGCAGTAGCTCCACCAATAAATTTATAAGTTGGTGCTAAACTATAAGTTGTACCATCTACAAATGTAACTGCATCAGCATATGTATTTAAGGAGTTTTTATTCATAATTTTACTTAAAGTAGTTTTATAAGTATCTGCCACAGAATAAATACTTGTTGTTGAACTTCCATTAAACGTTGAACCCATACTCTCTAAAGAATTAGCAATACCTTCTTCAACTGTCAAATTACCACTATAAGTCACATTATTATAAGTTATATCTAAATTATAAACTCCTGGATAAATTCCATTCAAAGTAAATGAACCATCATCTCCAGTTGTAGCCACTAAAGATTTATTTTGTAATGAAATAGTTGCTCCACTTAAAGGAGTTCCTCCAGTATCAGTTAAAGTTCCTGTAAAATTATAATTCATTTTAGCATTTTCTACCTCTGCTACTATCTGCGTATCAACATAAAAATACGAATAACTTGCTGATGGTATAGCCTTATCACTTAACCACATTTTTATTTTATAAGTTTTTGTAGCATTTCCACTAGTTGTACTTCCAACTGTATCAAACAAAATTGCATAACGATTATATCTAGAATCACTACTATTTACAGAATAAATTGGCAAATCAGCAATCGTAATAGGACCAACAATTAATGTTTCATCATTAATTCCATTGTATTCATATACAGCAATCTTAATATAATCAAGCGGTGTCAACATATCAGTTTCGCTATAACCACTACGTCCTAAAAAATTTTCCATATCATATCCAACATTCAATGTAAATGTTGAATCTAAACTTCCTGTGTTTTGAATGTATACAACACTTGCTTCATTTTGGTTTATTCCCATTTCATCAGATATTGACTGCATATTATTTTTTGTAATTGCAGAAGATTCACCACTATAAGAAACTGCTAAAGTTCCTGTTGTTACAGTTTGATTATTAGTATTAGTTTTTACGGTAAAAAATGACGCATAAGAAAAACCAATAATTGAAATCGTCAAAACAAAAACACAGGCAGCAATAAAGAAATTTCGACTTTTAATAAATTTTGTCAGTTTTTCAAAATCTATTTTTTTCTTCATATTCTCTTCACCTAGTATAATTCTAACACATAAACCCAATAAAAAAAAGTCATTTTTTTAATGACTTCTACGATATCTTTCTTTCGGATCTAAATATTTCTTTCTAAGTCTTATTTCATCCGGAGTTATTTCAATATATTCATCGCTCTCAATAAATTCTAAAGCTTCTTCAAGTGTAAACTTCTTTGCTTTATTTAAAACAATTGCTTCATCAGCATGGGCACTACGTGTATTTGTAAGTTCTTTATTTTTACAAGGATTGACATTTAAATCTCCCTCTTTATTACAAATACCAATAATCATACCTACATAAACCTCAGTAGATGGATCAACTATCATCGTACCCCGACTACTTAAATTAAATAATGAATAACCAAAAGTTGTACCATTTTCCATAGATACTAAAACACCATTTTTTCTACCTTGAATTGGACCTACATATGGACCATATGAATCAAATGAACGAACCATTATTCCTTCGCCTTTAGTTTCTGTAATAAAAGCTCCACGATAACCAATTAAACCTCTGGTTGGTACTAAATATTCTATTTTTGTATAACCAACTTCTCCCGGAGCAACACTTTGCATCATACCTTTTCTTTCATTTAATGAATTTATAACTGTTCCAGAAAATTCATTTGGTACATTAACTATTACTTTTTCATATGGTTCTAATTTTTGACCATTTTCTTCTTTAAATATTACTTCTGGTTTAGACACAGATAATTCATATCCTTCTCTTCGCATATTTTCTAAAAGAATTGATAAATGTAATTCTCCACGACCACTTACTTTAAAACCATCAGAATCCGGTAATACTTCTACCTTTAAACCTACATTAGTTTCAAGTTCTCTATCAAGTCTTTCTTTTAAATGTCTATTTGTTAGAAATTTACCGCTTTGACCAGCAAATGGGGAATCATTTACTAAGAAATTCATCGACAAAGTTGGTTCTTCAATAACTATTTTAGGAAGTGGATCTATATGATTCTTATCGCAAATTGTATCCCCAATAGATACATGAGCGCATCCTACAACAGTTACAATATCACCATAATATGCAGTATTTACTTCTACCCTTTTAATTCCTTCATTAACAAATAATTTTGTTACTCTAAATGATTCAGTAGTTCCATCATTTTTAGCAATTGCAACAGTTTCTCCAACACTTATTTTTCCTTTATTAATTCTACCAATTCCAAGTCTACCAATGTAATCATCATAAGCAAGTTGACTAATTTGCATTTGTAGTGGATCTGCCTCACTACCTTCAAAAGGTTTTGTGTTTTTAACAATAGTTTCAAATAAAGGAATTAAATCTTTACCTTCATCACCCATGTTATAAACCGCATAGCCACTTCTAGCACTACCATAAAGAATCGGAAAATCAAGTTGTTCATCAGTTGCTCCAAGTTCCATGAATAAATTAAAAGTCATATCAACTACTTCTGTAGCTCTTTGATCTTTCTTATCGATTTTATTAATAAAAAGAATTGGATTTAAATTATTTTGCAATGCTTCTTTTAACACAAATCTTGTCTGAGGCATAGGTCCTTCTGCTGAATCCACTAACAAAATAACTGTATCGACAGTTTTAATAATTCTTTCAATTTCACTTGAGAAATCAGCATGACCTGGTGTATCAACTATATTTATTTTATAATCCTTATATTTGATAGCACAGTTTTTAGCAGTGATAGTTATTCCTCTTTCTTTTTCAAGATCCCCACTATCCATGACACAATCTACTAGTTCTTCATTTTCTCTAAAAACTCCACTTTGACGTAACAATCCATCAACCAAAGTAGATTTACCAGCATCGACATGAGCAACAACTGCAATATTAATTATTTTATCCATAAAAAAACTCACCCTTTTCGCACCCCTAGATAATAATACAAATGTCTAAAAATGTCAACTAAAAAATAAAGCAATTAAAAAA
>DVHV01000086.1 GCA_018711775.1 Candidatus Onthocola stercoravium
CTAAGAAAATGTTAATTAATAAAATAAAAAGTGATTTAATTAATTTAGGATATAATCTAGAAATGATTAATAAATTGCTTAATAATATTGATTATCAAAATGATGAAGAAATATTAAATAAGGAAATAAATAAAGCAATAAAAAAATATAGTAAGAAATATCATGGGAAAGATTTAGAATTAAAAGTTAAAATGTATCTTTATAGTAAAGGTTTTGATTACAATATCGATATAAATAATTATTTATAGACTTGTTTATAATGATTATGTTATAATTTAAGCAAAGAGAGTGAACGAAATGAAAATAAAAGTAATTGTGTTATTTGTTTTTATGTTAATGTTGTGCGGTTGTGAAAATTGGGATGATATTTATTCGGAATATAAAGATATTTTGGATGAAGGAATTAATTGTTCTTATTCTTTAATTAGTGCTTCTACTCCTAGTAATTACATAACATCTATAACTTTTTCGGGAAGTAATAGAGGAATATATGCATCTTATAATAACGGTGGAAGCAATTTAATTGTAAATAGTAATAGTTTTCAAAATTATCATGAAGTAAATGGTTTTAGACTTTATTATAATAATTTTGATTATGCTTCATTCCTAGATAATTATTCAGTTACTAATACTTGTCCAAGTAATCTTTATATGTATTCAAATGGAGATTACTTTATTGATGATACGTGTCCATCTAATCAAACATGTTATACATATTCTACTAGAAGTTCATCGGGGAATAATGATAGTTCTAGTAATTCGCAAGATGATGAGGATTCTGGAAAATGTCATATTGAAAGTGCCATATACTGTAAAACATTTTCTAAAGAAATTTTAGGTAATACTGTAAATATAGAATTAGGATTTGAATCTTTGAGCAATAATACTGTTGGGAGATATTTTGTGATAACTGATCAAAATTCTATGTATGGTGGTTCAACTGCTAGGGATAGCAATGGTCTTACAACTATATATAATAATAACACATATATAATATTAAATCCTGAGAGAATTTATAGTAATAATAATGGTGATTATTCTATTAAAAATATTAAAATTAATTATGATTCTACAGTATATTATATTGCAGCATATGATGATGAGACCCAAGGAAGTATTGAAATGGGAGAAGCAGAGGAATATGATCCTGATGCACCAATAGTTGATGATGGCATAGGTAATGAACAATCGGGATTGGATGTTGTAGAAATAAACTTTTGTGAACAAAATGGTGTTCGAAAAACGTTTCAAATAGTAGGATATATATTATATATTGCTAAGATATTAGTTCCGTTGATATTGATTATATTGGGTACTATCGATTTTGCTAAAGCTACTATTTCTAGTGATGATAAGGCACCGAAAGATGCTTTAGCAGCTTTAGTAAGAAGAATTATAATAGCGGTAATAATATTTTTAATACCAACAATACTTAATTTCTTGTTAGGTTTAGTGAATGGTGCGAGTGAAGCATTTAAAAATTCGGAATTTACAGATTGTACTGAATGTTTATTTGATCCATTTGGAGATTGTAAAGCAAAAGATATTATAGCAAATTAAAAAAGCGATGAATCAAATCGCTTTTTTAATTTGCTTAATTGTTACTGTTAGATTCTTGAATTTGTAGCAATAAGTTTTGAATATAATTTGAATATTGTCTATTTATTTCGTCATCTTGAATTTCCATGCCATGTTCTCTTCTATAATGTTGTAAAGCATTAATTCCTGCATCGGCATTATCAGTAACATATTCTTCAGCTAAAGTTTGAAGAATATCATCTTTGGAATCTTCTAAAGATTCTTTTTCATAACTTTTTATTTTTAATATTACATGATATCCTAATTCAGTAGTAATAACTTCAGTAGAATATTCGCCATCTTCAAGTTCAGCAGCAGCTGCAATTAGTTCATCATATTCACTTCCTAAATCACTACCATAGTTAATTCTTCCTAATGAACCATCGTCGTCTTTTGTTGATTCATCTTCTGAGTATTCAGCAGCAAGTTCTCCGAAAACTTCTTCGATATCTTCACCATTTGCTTTAGCTTCATCAAGTTTAGTTATTATTTCTTCAACTGTTGCTTGAGCTTCTTCTTCCGCAGCATCGGTTTCTTCATCAGTTGCATCTTCATCAACATTTGGAGTAATTAAAATGTGATTAACTTCCATGTCGCCGATAACATCATTATCATAATATTCTTGAATTTGTTCATCAGTTATTTGATCTTTAGCATATTCTTCGATAGCATGACTTTGTAACATTGATAGATACCAATAATCACGATAAGCATCTATAGTTTGATAACCTAATTGTTGAAGTTGAGCAAGTAAGGCATCTTCACCACCCATTGATTCAATATAAGCATCAACCATAGCATCTCCAGATTCTCTAGCAGTATCCTTATAATCAGCAAATTCAGTTTCTAATACATAAGTATCAACCATTGTGATTAGGGCTTGTAGACCAAAATCATCTTTAATCATTTGATAAAAGTCATCGACACTAATCATATCGCCATTTTCAAAAGTTACAATTGCTTCTTGTCCGTTTTCTAATGTAGGAACTTTGCCACAACCACTAGCAAGAAGTAAAATAGCACATAATCCAATTATTTTTTTCTTCATAATATCTCCTTTTCCAGAAATATTATAGCAAGAATTATAATTAAATACAAGAAAATCACTATATTTTCACAGGAAAAAGCACTCACACTTCTATAAACTTACCATAAGATACTAATGAAAAGACAAATAAAGGAGGAAAGTTTTATGAATCATTGTGGAAATGGCCTAGGTGCTGCTATAATTTTAGTATTGTTTATTCTTTTAATAATTATAGTAGGGGCCTTTATTTAAATAGATTAAAGGAGGTTTTAAAATGAGTTGTCCAAGAAAAGACTGCGACCCATGTGGTGGTAATGGATTTACAGCAAATTATGCTTTTATTGTTTTAATATTATTCATACTGCTTGCCATTATTTGGGGCGGAGCATTTTATTAAAGAGGGTTACCTCTTTTTTTTAGTGGTTATTTATGAGATAATACTAACGGAGGTATTATATGTTAAAAGTGGAAAATATTACTAAAAAATATGGTGAAATTGTAGCTGTTAATAATTTATCTTTTACTGTCGATGCTGGAGAGATATTTGGTTTACTTGGTGAAAATGGTGCTGGTAAGACAACAACATTTAGAATTATTATGGGACTAATAGATGCCAATGAAGGAAAAGTTACTTTAGATGGTAAGAAAATTGATTATAGCGAAACGGATAATATTGGTTTTGTTACAGAAGAGCGAAGTTTACTAACTAAGTTAACTGTTCAAGAACAAATTGAATTTTATGGTACATTAAAAGGGTTGGATAAAGATACAATTGATAAAAGACTTGATTATTGGTTAGAAAAATTTGAAATAACTTCTTATAAAAATAGAAAAATTAAAGAATTATCTAAAGGTAATCAGCAAAAGATTCAGTTTATCTCAGCTATTATTAATGAACCAAAACTATTGATACTTGATGAACCTTTTACAGGACTGGATCCAATTAATGTTAAACTTATGAAAGATGCTATATATTATTTGAAAGAAAAGGGTTGTTCAATTATATTTTCATCACATCAAATGGAATATATTGAAGATTTTTGTGAAAAACTTATATTACTTGTTAAAGGGAATACTATATTAGATGGCAAATTAGATGATATTAAAGAAAATTATGCTAAGAAAAATATAATGATTAAAGGAGAAGATATCGATATTTCAGCAATTAAGAAACTTAAGGGAGTTATAAGTGTTGAAAAAACTAGGGGAGAATTAGAAGTAAAAATTGCTAATAAGGAAGTTGCTCCGAAAGTATTCGATATTATAAAAAATTCTAATATAACTAAATATGACGTAGTAAGTCCAAGCTTAAATGAAATATTTATAGCAAGTGTTGGAGGTATTCATGAATAAAAAATTTTGGTATTTAACTAAACTTAGTTTTAATAAGAAAGTAAAATCTAAATGGTTTATTGTAACTAATGTAATTCTTTTAATAGCAATAGTAGCTTTATTAAATATTTCTTCAATAATTGAATTTTTTGGGGGAGATTTTGAAAATAACACAAATATTATTGTGGTTGATAACGCTAATGCTTATCAGCTATTTGAAGAAAATTTAAACGTATATGCAGAAGATGAAAATTTTGAAGTAAGTACTTCAAATGGTGATATTGATAGTATAAAGGAATCTTTAGAAGATGATCAATTAGTAATTGTTTTAAACAGTGATGAAGTAGAATATTTAAAGGCTGAGTTAATCAGCAATGATAAGATAGATAATTTAACTTATCAAATAATATTGCAAGCTTTGAATAGTACAAAGACAACTATTGGTATGATTAATTCTAATATTGATCCTGAAATTTTGGCAAATATATCAGCTAGTATTACAATAGATAGAACAATATTAAATGAGGAAGCAACTACTGATGAAAATATGGATATGATAATGAGTAGTGTATTTCCCACTCTTATTCTTCCATTTTTTATGTTAATTGTTTTCTTGGTGCAAATGGTTGGGGGAGAAATATGTGAAGAAAAAACTACTAGAAGTATGGAAATAATTATTGCTAATGTTTCTCCGAAAGCACATTTGATGTCGAAAGTTTTAGCTAGTAATTTATTTGTAATTTTACAAGGCGTTTTATTAATTATTTATTGTGTAATTGCTTATTTAGTCAGTTTATCTTTGGGGGGAGATTCGTTAGGTTTTGATATTAGCAGTATTTTTGGAATGATTAACTCTAGTGGTCTTACTAATACTTTAATATTAGTTATTCCAATTACATTGATATTAATTATTTTATCATTTGTAGCTTATGCTTTAGTGGCGGGGATACTTGCTTCAATGACTGTCAATATTGAAGATTTTAATCAATTGCAAACTCCAATAATGCTTATTTCAGTTGCAGGTTATTATTTAGCAATTATGTCAGCAATGTTTGATGGTTCTATATTTATTAGAATAATTTCTTATATTCCTTTCTTATCAGTGTTTATTTCACCAACACTATTTGTTTTAGGACAAATTACAATAATTGATGTAATAATATCAGTTGTTATATTAATTTTATTCATATATGTATTACTTAAATTTGGATTGAGAGTTTACAAGGCTGGTATTTTAAATTATTCAAGTGGTAAAGTTTGGAGTAAGTTATTTAAAGCAATTAAAGAATGAAAGGGGAATATAATTACTTAATTTCTATAGGTAAATTTATTTTAAAGTATAAATATAAGAAAACTTGTCCGACAAAATTCGACATTGAATATACTGTTAAACATTAGTTAAAATGATACCGATTTATAATGTGGAT
>DVHV01000087.1 GCA_018711775.1 Candidatus Onthocola stercoravium
TAGTCTTTGCAACTTGAATATTGTTAAAAACTAAGTCTAAAAAGTAATAGACTTCTTTTTCAAAATCTTGCTTCATCTCCAACACCTGCAATTAATATAACATAATGGCTTTTATAAGTCGTAACACAAAATAAAAATAAGAAAGAGTAAAGTTAAATTAAGATAAATATACACTTCATCACACAACATAGAAAAAAGGACTTATTAATTAGTCCTTTATATATCTGCTTAAAATAAAGTATATATTCATAAATCCCAAAGTATTTTTTAATATTTTAGTAAGATTTGAAATAAGTGATATTTCATTAATATAACTCTGATGTTATATAATCTACTAAATCAGGATACATCTGCTCAAATTCATCTATTGGTGCAATAAAATAACCAGTTCCTAAAGTATCTGTGTATCCATCCTTATCAACATCAAAGTATACTTCTCCCAATGTAAAGAAATATTCTTTTTGCCCAGTATCCATATAAGTAAAACAAGTGGGATATAAATAAGTTGATAAATCAACAGTATTTTGTCCTGTATAGGCTTGTTCTGTCCAATCATAAGCAATATTTTTAACAATATTATATAAATTAGGATAGTTAGTAGCTAATGCACTATCAAATATTCTTTGGTTATTGACAACATTTGTTATATCTACTGGTGTACCTTTTAAAAATTTCTTTTCATCTGCAATGTAAAAGTATTCTGTTACCTCATATCTTTCTACATTAGAGTTTGGAACTTGATTATTGTTTTCTTGATTGTTTTCTTGGCTATTATTTTCTTCGCTTGTAGTAAGATTATCATCTTTTTCAGTCAATAAAGCTACCCCAACTCCAAAGCCTATTGTCAACATAAAAATACCTATAATAAGTAGCACTGCTTTAATTACATCTTTTCTCATTAAACTCTCACTCCTTAAACATTTAATTTAATTCTAATATAACTTCATTTTTGTTGATTCCCACACTATAACGATAGTTGCTTCCACTAGCGCTTGGTAAATAGCCAAACCATATTGTATTGGAATCAAAACTATCTATTAGTATATCACTTGTTGTAGTACATTTCACAATAATAATATCACCGCTAGTACTATTATATTTGCAACTTATTTCGCTTGGTGATAAATAATCTCCTGCGAGTTTTGAAACAGCAGCTCTTTCAGCACTATCTCTACGAGAGCTCGTTTCAGCTCCACCTGAAAGCCAATAGACTACCCAGATAAAAAAACCTATACCTATTATAACAGGTATTAAATCAAAGATATTAACTCTTATGCTAGTAGCACTATCATCATTACTAACTTGCGCATTATTTAATGTGGTAGTTTGACTTTCTTGGTCAATTGATTCTGATGGCATTTTTTTGACAGAATTTATTTCCTTCTGTTCTGTTTTAACATATTCTGTTTGGATCATTTCTTCATTTTTTTGTTGTGATATTTCTCTTAATTGATTAATTAATTGTTGGTCCTTTTTCATTCCAAGATATGTTGTACTCCCGCCATATTGAATAATATGTAGCTGTTCATCATCTTCATGATATGAAGAATTCTTAATATTAGAGTAAGGGATTTTAATCAAATTACCATCATTAGTAGTTATAGTTAGGCTATCGTCTTTTATTTTTAGTATTGCATCATTCTTCTTGTTTCCTTGGATAAGCACTACATTTAACTTTCTCATAAACTAGCCTCTTAATTTTTTTATAGCACTTTGAATAGAATTAACCCATTCTTTCCCGCCAAAAACAGCAAAAGTTTCGCTTCCATTAATAGTTTCGATTATTAAATTATTGGGAAACCCTTTTTTTACATTAGTGATGTTTTCTAATTCAACTTCAAATTCTTTTTTGCCTACATTAACTTTGTGCCCTTCAAAATATAAAGTTTCATTAGTTAAAATAAGTTTTCCACCTTTACTGCCAAAGCCATGATACCAATTAGCAGCACCGCTTTTTAAAATTTCTTCTTTCATTTTTTCTCCTCCTTACTATTTATTATAGCATAAATGATAATATTTGAAAATATATTTTTAAGTTATTTGCTTAAATTGTTTAAGCATTTAATTTATGGTTAAATTCTTGCTTTTTACCGATAATATTACTGATATTTATTAAGTTATTTACTTAACGAAAAGGAGGTTTATATGAACTATACCGACGAAAACAGAAAAGAGCTTTTACAGAAAATAGGAAAAAATATTAATTACTATCGTTATCATTGTAATAACATAAAGATAATGAATGATAAAGGCTTCGTAACCATTGAAAAGCTAGCCGAAGAAATAGACAGTAGTCCAAATATGCTTTATAACTTAACAGCTAAAAAAGTGGAACAAGGAGTATCAGTAATATTTTTAGATAAATTAGCTCGTGTATTAGATGTAAGTTTGAGTTGTTTCTTTTTAAATACACCATTACAAAATCCACCAAGATATAAAGAACAATAATAAGTGCATAAATAAGTACTTATCAACAATTAAACTAAAAGTTATTACTATTCTAATATAATAGATTTAGATGTTATATTATTTCTAACAACTGTAAATAATATAACATAATAACTTTTAGAAGTTGTAACACAAAACAAAAAGAGGTATAATAATCATAAATAAGAAATACGCAGAAGTAAATTTAAAGGTGTCCCACTAGGTGTCCCAAAAACTAAAATAAAGTATAATAATTTGTAATATTTTAAGATATTTTCAATAAATTAAAAACCACTTTAAAACAAGGTAGAATAAGATATAATAATAGTGTAATTCGTCCATCCCGAACAGAG
>DVHV01000088.1 GCA_018711775.1 Candidatus Onthocola stercoravium
TTATAAGTTCTATTCTAGGAGTTTTATATGGCTATCTAATCGGAGAGGCTACTCAATATGCAACTGAAAGCCATTTTTTTGTTGCAGTATTAACATTAATACTTTATTTACTTCTTTCATTAATAGATAATTTAATTTTTGATCGATTAGGTAAAATAAGTATTAAAAAAGCTTGTAGTAATACCATGGAGCGCATTAGTTATGATGTATATTATAAAGTTGGTTTGCTTCCTGCACGGGCATTTGAAGAAAAAACTAGCGGAGAACTTATTAATCGTGTTGTTAATGATGCATCAACTATTACTGAAACATTCCAACAATTTCTAAGAGTAATAACTGTTCTTTTTACAGCTTTACTTATTTTTATTTATGTTTTATTAAATTCCTGGATTGTTGCTTTAGAAATAGTTATTTATTTTGGCTTATTTTATATGTTTTCTAAGAAGTTTTTGCCTTTAATAAAAGAAACTCAAAAAGAAATATCTAAAGAAAAGGATAATACAGTTGCAGAAGTTAATGAAACAATCCGAGGTATTAGGGAAATAAGAGCTTTAGGGATTAGAAAAAGTGTTAATAGTACTGTAAAAAAAATTATCAATATTGTATTTATAAAAACAAGAAAACAAATGGTCGATGAAGAAAATTACTATAGTGCGACATCTTCCTTAGGTAATGGTCTTGAAGTAGTAGTATTTGTTACATGTATTATTTTAATGGCTTTAGGTAAATGCGATATTGGCTTTTTCATAGCCATGACCTATTATATTTATCGTTTTACTTATTTAGTTGAATGGGTTATGAATCTAAGTTCTTCAGTACAAAAAATGCGTGTTGCTATTGAAAGAGTAGATGAAATTCTTGGTAATAAGTTATATTCTGACATCACTTTTGGTACTTTTCATAAGACCGATATAGTAGGAAATATCGAATTTAAAAACGTAACATTTGGTTATAGCAAAGATGAAGGAAATGTTTTTGAAAACTTTAACTTAACAATTCCTAGTAATAAAAAAGTAGCAATCGTTGGTAAAAGTGGTCAAGGTAAAAGTACAATATTTAATTTGTTACTTCGTTATTTTGAACCAAATAGTGGTGTAATTTTAGTAGATGATAATCCTATAAACGATTTTGATGAAGAATCATTCCATCAAAATATTGCTATAATTAGGCAAGACCCTTTTATATTTAATAAAACTATATTAGAAAACTTTCATATAATAGATCCTTATATATCTTTAAATAAGATTAGAAAAGCCTGTAAGTTAGCAGAAATTGATGAATATATCATGAGCCTTCCTGATAAATACGATACAAAAATTGGTGAAGGCGGAGTCAACTTAAGTGGAGGTCAAAAGCAAAGACTTGCTATTGCTAGAGCCTTACTTAAAGATAGTAGGATAATTTTATTTGATGAAGCAACAAGTGCTTTAGATAATGAAAATCAAAATAAAATAAAGTTAGCCATTGATAATTTAGTAAAAAATCATACTATTGTAATAGTTGCTCATAGGCTTTCTACAATAATAGATGCTGATATTATTTATTTAATAGATGATGGTAAAGTTGTTGCTAGTGGAACGCATAAAGAACTTATGAAGAAAAATAAAATATATAAATCTCTATATAATAGCGAAAATTAAAAGAAGTAATCCGAGTTTAAAATTACTTCTTTTCTTTATCTTTGATTATTATTTCTAAATCATATTTATTGGCTATTTCTATAATATCACTAAAAAAATATCTGCTTCTACCTGATTCATTAGAATATTGCCAGTCTTCTAATTTATTAATTCTTTTGGCAAATTCTTTTTGGGTTAAGAAGAGACATCAGTAACAGGTCAAATAAATATAAATGGTGGTACTGTTTATGCTCAAGGTGGTACATTTGCGGCAGGAATTGGTGGAGGTGGTATTAGTGAGTATTATTGTCCGTTAAGCAGTTACTCAATTGCTTCAAATATTTATGTTTCTGATTTTGCACTTGTTACAGCATATTCTGGTATTGGAGGTGGAACTGTTGAGCCTGAAGATATTGGAAATGGAGGAAACTGTATGTAGTTGTAAATAAAACATATAAAAACTAAGCATATTATGCTTAGCCGAGTGCTACATCGAAAATCATCATAACTATAAATCCGAGTATTGTAAATAAGGCCATAAGGTCCTTTTTTTCATTTGTTTGACTTTCTGGAATTAATTCTTGAACTACTACATATATCATTGCTCCTCCTGCAAAAGAGAGTAGTATTGGAAGTAAAAATTGCACTTTTAAAACGAGTATTGCTCCGATTACTGCAGCAATAGGTTCAACTATGCCACTTAAACAACCAAATAAAAATGCTTTTGACCGACTCATACCATCTCGTCTTAGTGGAAGAGATACCGCCGATCCTTCTGGAAAATTTTGAATACCTATACCAATAGCAAGCATTACTGCTGCCATAACTGTTGCTCCCTCAATCCCATACGCAATAGACCCAAATGCTACACCAATTGCCATACCTTCTGGTTTATTTATTTTGTAACAATTTGAAATTTAAAAAAATAATAACTTCTTTATCTTTAGTTATTTCAATTCTTTCTATTAACGCCTTAATTAATTCTTTGGTACAAATTTCTAAATTTAGCAATTTACTTAAAAGTTCATTATTTACTTTTGTCTTTTCTTTAATCTTTTTATAGTCAACTTTTTTCAAAATGCCTTTAATTATATCTAATACATTTTCTTCTAATTCATCATAATTAAAAGCATGCGCAGAACATAATTTTTGTTTATAATTTGCCCGATAATAATTACAACACATGTAACTTCTATTCATTTTATTTTTATTTCTGATACCAATATGATGTTTACATTCAAAACAATATAATAATCCATCAAATAACCTTGGATTATCTTTTTTACTTTCATTGTATATTAATTTGTCTTGGATACTATTAAAAATTTTTCTTGATACAATTGCCTGATGATTATTTTTACAAATAATCCAATCTTTTGAACTATTTCTTATAATTTTTCGATATTTATAACTTAATCTTTGATGTTTATTTTGAATTAAATCTCCAACATATATTTGATTGGTTAATATTTTCTTTATAGCAATTTCAGTCCATTTATTATCTTTATTAAAACGAATTTTACTAAATGTAGGTACTTTTTGTTTTTCTAATTCATTCTTTATTTCAGATAAATCTTGACCTTCATAAAATAGGGTAAATATCTTTCTAACAATTTTAGCCTCATCCTCGTTTATAATAATTTTGTTTTTACAACTATCATCTTTTTTATAACCTAGTGGCAAACATCCTCCAGTCCAAAGACCATTTAGTTGCATCGTTTTAATGGCTGTTCTAATCTTTTTAGATAAATCTTTAGCATACAAATCATTAATAATGGCTTTAAATGGGGCAATATCATTATTAGCATTATCGATAAATGTATCTATGTTATCAGTTATGGCAATAAAGCGAATATTATTAATAGGGAAGAAGTGTTCTACATATTCCCCAGTTTTTATATAATCTCTTCCTAACCGCGATAAATCTTTTACAATAACCATATTGATTTTTTTATGTTTTATATCATTAATCATTTTCTTAAATGCTGGGCGATTAAAATTAGTTCCTGTATAACCATCATCTATATATATTTCTCCAATATCAAAGTGCATGTTTTTAGCAAAGTTTAAAAGTAGGCTTTGCTGATTTTTAATACTTTCATTCTTATCTTCTTTTGATAATCTTATATAAAGGCCAGCTTTAAACATTTTCCTTTGCTAATGCATTAATCAATTTAATGATTATATTATCTAATGAATTATTGCCGTATTTAAATCTATAAGTATATTTATGCATAATATCCTCCAGTAAAAATTATGCAAAAAAAATGTTGCTATGCAACACTTTTATAGTCTTCTTCATAATCTAGCGAATATTCTTCAATTAATTTACTAAGAATAATTGGATCATTTACTTTTTGCGTATATATTTCATTATTTTCATTTATTTCTTTTAAAACTATATATTCATTCGTCGGTTCATCCTGTTCATTTAATAAAACCGCCAAAAAATAGTTGTTAGAATCAATTTCACTATCCAGTAATAATAAATAACTTTTTCCGTTTTCTAAATCAATTATTTCATCAATTTTCATCTTTCTAATCCTTTACTTTCTTCATCTTGTAGTACTTTATCAAGTTCTTCTAATTCTTCTTGCTTCTTTTCACTTTTTAAATCTTTAATTTTTAATTTATCCATTAGTTTATTTATTCTTTTAAATAAACGATTCTTTTCCTTTACACTTAATTCAGAACTATTATTAATTACATTTAATATCTCATTAGCCTTAGTAGCAATTAGCTCTGCTAGCACTTTTTTAATAGAGGCTTCTAATTCTTTAATAGTATTTAAAACTTTATAGTATGCATCGCTTCTCTTTGGAAGGAAGGCTCCAAGACCAGTAATACCTAAACCTCCAACCCCAAGGGTGGTTGCAACACTACTTAAAGAACTAACTGCTTCCGCCGCAACACTAGCATTCGCGGCAGCCGTGGCAGCAAACTGACTTAATTGAGTTCCTCCGAATGTCCAAACACCACTAGCAGCATCAAAAACTGCTTTTGAATTAGTTATTGATTGTATCATTGCGCCTAGGGCATTATTAGCACTATGTAAAGCGGCTTGATTTGCTCCAACTAAGTGCCAAGCCTCAGCATTATTAACCATCGCCGAACTTAATGCCGCAATTTGTTGTGTTTCTATCATATGAACAACTGCTGGAATTAAATATTTCATTGCTACAACAGTAGCGACGATTAATAGCGAAATACCAACGGCTATTAAGATTTCCTTTTTATGCTTATTTACCCAATTACATACCCTACGACCAACAACTTTAATTTTAGGTTCCTCTAAATTAAAATCTAACGGTGGAGCAGAAAAATCTTGTTGTGGTGGAGTATTATTTGGTGAGTTTGGAACAGAACTTTGGTATGGGGCAATTTGTTCATCAGGATGCACAGTTCCCTGATATCCGGGATAATCATCGCTATTAAAACTTAATTCATTATTAGCACTTGGTGTATTAGATGCATCTTTACTTGGTTTGGTAGAATTAGTCTTGCTTGTTTCATTATTTGTTTGATTAGCATTATTTCCTCTATTTGAAATATTATCTTTTTGACTGTTACCAATATTATTAGTTTTACTGGGTTCATCACTTGCTTGCCGCATATCATTTAAATCACTATTATAAGTTATACCATATCTATTACAAAGTTTATCTAGTTCCGTTTTCGCCTTAATATTATCTAATGCAAATTTAATTACTTCTTCCCTTGTATCATTTATTATCCCTTGTATTTTTTCTTTATTATCTGCTGCTATTGCTAGTAATTTATAATCATCTTCTATAGCAGCAATAGTTTTTAATAAATCATTTTTAAAATCTACTACATTTAAATTAGAATTATATTTATTATATTCACTTTCTAATTTTACAAATTCATCATATGCTCGATATTTAGCAGAATTACTAGGTAATTTTTTATGTAATTCAACTGCTTTAGCATTCTTTTCTTCCGGACTTATATTTTGTTTATCTAGTTCGTATAGTTCTTTTTTAATCTGTATTTCTTCTTGCTTGATATTTAAATAATCAAGTTCCGCTTGTTGCAGACGGCGATATTTCGAAAACAAATTTTCTAAATGTTCAAAATTAGCATAAAATTTATCTAAATTATTTGCATCTGATAAATGTGCATAGTTATCATAATTTACTATTTCTTTAATATTATCAAAATTATTAAGTACCCTTTTAGAAAAAGACCCTATAATATCATTGATATTTGCTTTACTTCGTAATTCTATCAATTCATTAAGTAACTCATTTTCATCTTTCGAATAATTACTTAGTTGTTTTGAAAAATTATAAGCTTCCTTAATATTAAAACCAGCATTGGTATAACTATTCATAAGCATCAACTCCATATCTTAATATAAGTTTATCACAAATACATTTTATAAGCAATATTACATAAAACATAAACCATCTGGTATATTATGCAATGTAATAGATGCAATAAGCATTACGGATCTTTTAAGACTACTATTTTCGTTAGATTTCTTTTTATCTTCCTTCTTTGTCAAAAAATCAAACAGTTTATCACCTAAAAATAAGAGAATTCCCCCACCCAAAAAGCCTAAGGATACCACTAACCATGGAATCATATTTAAAGATGTAGCCATTTCAATAGCAGGTGATAACATCGAAAAAAATGTCGCAGCAATCATAACTCCAGCAGCAAAACCTAGCATGGCATCTAATGCACTTTTTTTAACATTCTTAAATAAAAAAACAACTGCTGAACCTAAAGATGTTATTGCCCAAGTGAAAATTGTCGCAATCATAGCTTGAATAGGATAATTTAAACTAGTAAACCATATAAACATTTTCAAACCTCACTTCATTTGTAGTGTATGCAATTAATTTTATTTGTGTTTATCTTTACAAAACATTTCAAAACCATTATAATAACTTTTAGTTCGGGAGGCGAAATCATGTTCAATATACCAGTAATCATTTTAAAAAAATTAGTTATCCTTCCTAAACAGGAAATAAAGTTAGAATTAAACAATATAATAAGTGAAAAAACTATAAAAGAAGCGAGTTTAAATTATAAAGGTGAAATTCTAGTAATTGCTCCCATTGATACTAAAGAAGAAGAACCAAGTGTTGATGATTTACCAAAAGTAGGAGTAATTGCTAGAGTTAAAAGTAAGATAGCTTCTGAAAATGGTATTCAAGTAAAAATCCAAGGTATTAAAAGAGTAGCAGTTAATAAATATTTTAATAACTTTGAAGATATTTTATTTAGTGAAGTAATGTATATAGATTTACCTCCTTTAGTAGAAGATGAAAAAAATGCTATTTTACGTATGTTAATTGATACATTAAATCAATATATTGAAACTAGTAATAGTGCTTCAAATGATATACTAGCATATATCACTAACAATAAAGATTTAGATAGAGTTACTGATGTAATTACTTCTTATTTACCATTTGATATTTCTAAAAAATTAGAATATATGCAAAATATTAATCCCATTAAAAGAGCTAAAGCATTAATTAAAGATATGCAAGAAGAAATAAAAATCGCCGAACTAGATGCAGAATTAGATGGTAAAGTTGATGATATATTAGTCAGGGATCAAAGAAAATTTGTTTTAAAAGAAAAAATTAAAGTTATAAAAAAAGAACTTGGAGAAGAAACATTACAAGAAGAACAAGCAAAACATTTTCGTGAAATACTAAGTAAATTAAGAATTGAAAAAAGAATTAAAGACAAAATTGAACACGAAATAAATAAATTTGAATTAATGAATGAATCTAGCCCAGAGATAAGCATATTGAGAAATTATATAGATTATATGCTTAATTTGCCGTGGACAAAAAGTAGTAAGGAAACTTCTAATTTTAATACGGTTTTAAAATCATTAAATGAATCCCATTATGGTTTGGATAATATAAAAACAAGAATTACTGAATATGTAGCTATTAAAAATATCAATAAAAATATTAGTAGTCCAATTATTTGTTTAGTTGGTCCACCAGGAGTAGGTAAAACTAGCATTGCGATGTCAATTGCTAAATCGTTAAATAGAAAGTTTTATAAAATAAGTGTTGGTGGTTTGAATGATTCAACTGAATTAATTGGTTCCAGAAGAACATATCTTGCAGCATCCCCTGGTAAGATTATTCAAGCAATAAATAAGTGCGGTAGCAACAATCCTGTCATTTTAATCGACGAAGTTGATAAAATGGTTAAAGATTACAAGGGAGATCCAGCTAGTACCTTATTAGAAATCCTTGATCCTGTTCAAAATAAATTTTTTACTGACAATTATTTGGAGGAACCATTTGATTTAAGTAATGTTTTATTTATTCTTACTGCTAATTATATTGCAGATATTCCTAGTCCTTTAATTGATAGAGTAGAAATAATTGAGTTAAATAGCTATACTATATTTGAGAAAAAAGATATTGCTAAAAAATATTTATTGCCGCGGATATTTAAAGAACATGTAATAATAGATGAAAATATTAGAATTTCCGATGAACTGTTATATTTTATTATCAACTCTTATACAAAAGAAGCTGGAGTAAGAGATTTAGAAAGAGTTCTTAGTTCGTTAATTAGGAAAATGGCAATCAACAATATTAAAACCATTAATGAAGAAAAAGTAATTAAATTATTAGGAAATCCCAAATATACTACTGAAATAATTGAAGAAAATATTCCGGGAGTTGTAAATATGCTTGCTTATACCAACATGGGAGGAGTAGTAACTACAACAGAAGTAATAGATTATAAAGGAAATGGTAATATTTTGATAACAGGTAGTGTAGGTAAAGTAATGGAAGAAAGTATTCAAGTAATTGTATCTTTTGTAAAAAGTCATTATAAATACAATTTAAACAATATTGACTTACATTTTCATCTGTTAGATGCTTCGACTAAAAAAGATGGACCGTCCGCTGGTTTGAGTATAGCTATGGCTTTAATTTCATTATTAGAAAAAAGAACTATTCCTTCAGATGTAGCTTTTACTGGTGAGTTAACTTTAAATGGTAAAATTTTAAAAATCGGAGGATTAAAAGAAAAGTTAATCGGAGCATACAACAAAAATATTAATACTGTGTATATACCAACAAGAAATGTTTCAGATTTAAAAGATATACCTAAAGAAATTGTTAATAAGTTAGAAATTATTCCTGTTGAAAATTTTGATGAATTATATAAAATATTTTTTAAGTAAGTTGTC
>DVHV01000089.1 GCA_018711775.1 Candidatus Onthocola stercoravium
TTACTTTTTCCTTTATTATAATTGTATTGTCTTTAATTTTTATTAATATCTTTTTCATATTTCACCTATATTTACTTTAATATGATAACACACATTTACACTTTTTAGTATAATTTTTGAAAAAATATGTTGTTTTTTGTATTTTTATGATATAATTTATACATAATAAAGATAGGAGAGATGTGTGTGAAAAAATTATTGAGTATTTTAGGTGTAGGGGTAGCAGCGTTAGTATTACCGATGAGTGTAGAAGCTGCAAGAATAACTGGTAATTGTGAAAAGGACACAAATTGTCCGGATGATGTATGCCAATCAGTTTGTACAATTAAAATAGTTGAAAACACTTCAACAATTCAAAATTTTGAAGGTGATTTAGTTTTTACTCCAGCAGATGGTGGACAAATTGTATCTGTTACTGCAGGTGACGATTTCACTAATTTGAGTGGTAATGATGCTCATATTAATTTCGTAGCTGCTAATGGAACTGGTGTAACTGCTTCAAGTTTTACTTTAGCAACAGTTGTTTTAAATGTTGATAAAGATGTTACTGGTTGTTTATTACAACTTACTAATCCTTCAATTGGTGCAGAAATTGATATTGAAATTGAAGTAGAAACTGATGTTGATACTGGAGCTGCATTACCTATAACTATACTTGCTTGCGGTATTGGCGCAGGTGCAGTAATATACGTAGTAACTAAGAAAAACAAAAAATTATATAAAATATAATTAAAATTTGTGTTTTTTAGCAATCTTATATTTATAAGATTGTTTTTTTATGTTAGAATAAGTGCAGGTGATTGAAATGCGTGAGTTTACAGAACAAGAGCTAGTTAGAAGAGAAAAACTAGAAAAAATTAGAGAATTAGGAATTGATCCATTTGGTCATAAATATGAAGTTACTGATTTCTCTTTAGATATTAAAGATAAGTACAAAGGTAAATCTCATGAAGAATTAGAAAATCTGAATGTTACAGTTAGTGTGGCAGGAAGAATTATGTTTATTCGGAAGATGGGAAAAGCCAGTTTCTTTTCTATTAAAGATAAACTAGGAAATATTCAAATTTATATTTCAATTAATGATGTTGGAGAAGAAACATATAACTTATTTAAAAGTGCTGATATTGGAGATATTGTTGGTATTAAAGGAACTGTTATGGTTACTCAAACTGGTGAAATAACGATAAAATGTCATGAATATACTCATTTAGTTAAGGCACTAAAACCACTTCCAGAAAAATATCATGGATTAAGTGATGTTGAAGAAAGATATAGAAGACGATATGTCGATCTTATTATGAATGATGATGCTAGACGTGTTGCTTTTGCTCGTCCTAAAATTATTCGTTCGATACAACACTATCTAGATAGTAGAGGATATGTAGAAGTAGAAACTCCAATTTTAGGAACAATTCTTGGTGGAGCTGCCGCTAGACCATTTATTACTCATCACAATGCTCAAAATATCGATATGTATTTGCGTATAGCAACTGAACTTCCTTTAAAACGTTTACTTGTCGGAGGAATGGATGCCGTTTATGAAATTGGTCGTATATTTAGAAATGAAGGTATGGACCGTAAGCATAATCCAGAATTTACAACTATCGAATTATATAAAGCATTTACTGATTTAGAAGGTATGATGGATATAACCGAAGGAATAGTAAGTACTTGTGCAATGGAATTAAATGGTACATATGAAGTTGACTTTTTAGGTCAACATATAAGTCTTGCTCCAGGTTTTAGAAGAGTTCATATGGTTGATTTGATTAAAGAAAAGACTGGTATTGATTTTTTCCAAAATATGAGTTTTGAAGATGCTAAAAAATTGGCAGAAGAACACGATATTGAAGTAGAAGAACATTTTGGCTATGGTCATATTGTCAATGCATTTTTTGAAAAATATGTTGAAGATACAATTATAGAACCAACTTTTGTCTATGGACATCCAATAGAAATTAGTCCACTTGCTAAAAAAGATCCAAAAGATCCAAGATTTACTCAACGTTTTGAATTATTTATAATTGGTTCAGAATATGCTAATGCCTTTACTGAATTAAACGACCCAATCGATCAATATGAAAGATTTGAATCACAACTTAAAGAAAGAGATTTAGGAAATGAAGAAGCCAATGAAATGGATATTGATTTTGTTGAAGCTTTAGAATATGGCATGCCACCAGCTGGAGGAATGGGCATGGGAATAGATAGGTTAGTAATGTTACTAACAAATAGTGAAACTATTCGGGAAGTAATATTATTTCCAACTATGAAACCTTTAGATAAAAATAACACTCAAATTAGTCGAGAAAAAGTATCTACTTCAAAAGTTACAGAAATTGATTTTTCTAAAGTTGAAATTGAACCTTTATTTAAAGATTTTATCAATTTTGATACTTTTTCTAAATCTGATTTTCGTGCTGTCAAAGTAAAGGAATGTAGTGCAGTTTCCGGTTCTAAAAAATTGTTAAAATTTGTCTTAGATGATGGTTCTGGGGTAGATAGAATAATTTTAAGTGGTATTCATGATACTTATGAACCAGAAGAATTAGTTGGTAAAACTTTGATTGCTATTACTAACTTAGAACCTCGTAATATTATGGGGATTGATTCATGTGGTATGATAATTAGTGCCATCCATCATGAAAATGGTGATGAAAAACTTCATCTTCTAATGGTTGATGAAACAATCCCAGCTGGAGCTAAATTATATTAATTAAAAGTGAATTCTAATAAATTGGAATTCATTTTTTTGTGGTTTTTAGACTTGTATAAAATTTCTTTAATGCTATAATTAGATTAGGGTAGGTGTAGTAGTGAAAAAATTAGTTATTTTATTTTTAGGAATATTTTTAATTAGTGGTTGTAGTTGTAGCAAAGATGAAGATACACTTGTTATGGTTACAGAAGCAGGATTTGCTCCATATGAATATTATGAAAACAATGAAATAGTTGGGGTTGATGTCGACATTGCAAGAGAAATTGCCGCAGCTATGGGAAAGGAATTAGTAATTAAAGATGTGGCTTTTGATTCAATTATTAATGAAGTAAAAAGTGGTAAAGCAGATTTTGGAGCTGCTGGTATTAGTTATAGTGATGAAAGAGCAGAAGAAGTGGATTTTACCATAAATTATACAACTTCTAAGCAAATTGTAGTAGTTAAAGAGGATAGTAATATTACAATAGATAATTTGGATAATTTAAGAATTGCTGTTCAACTTGGTAGTGTTGGAGATAATTATGTTACAAAAAATTATCCTAATGCTAAAGTTACTCGCCAAAAGAAATATTTAGCAGCTATTCAAGATTTATTGACAGATAAAGTAGATTGTGTTGTTATGGATGAATTACCAGCGATAGAAATTTTAAAAAATAATTCAGGGCTTAAAATATTAGAACCAGAATTATTTACGGATAGTTATGGTATGATTGTTAAAAAAGGTAATACAGAATTATTAAATGCGATTAATGAAGTGCTAAAAAAATTAGTTGAAGAAGGAAAAATAGAAGAGTTTGTTATTAACCATTCTGAAGGATAATTATGAATTTATTTGAAGATTTATATAAGACTTTAATATATGATAATCGCTATCTATTTTTCCTTGAAGGAATTAAAAATACTTTAATAATCGCTTTTTTTGCTGGTATAATTGGAGTAATAATTGGGATAGTTATTGCTTTAGTAAAAAATTATCATGAAAAAACTAATAAATTAAAAATTTTAAATTTTCTGGCATCATGCTATGTAAATATTATTAGAGGAACTCCAACTATTCTTCAACTTATGATAATTTATTATGTCATATTTGCAAGTGTAGAAATAAACATTGTTTTTGTTGGTATTCTTGCTTTTGGTATTAATTCAGGTGCTTATGTTTCGGAAATAATTCGGGCTGGAATAAACTCAATTGATAAAGGACAACTTGAAGCAGGGAGTTCATTAGGATTAAATTATCCTAAAATTATGAGGTATATTATTATGCCTCAAGCAATTAAAAATATTTTGCCAGCTTTAGGTAATGAATTTATTACTTTAGTAAAAGAAACCTCTGTTGGGGCTTATATAGGAATTATTGAACTTACTAAAGCATCTGATATTGTTGCTTCTCAGACGTATGAATATTTCTTTCCTCTTATAATTGCGGCGATAATTTATTTGATAATAACATTAGGACTATCAAAATTGATAGGTTTAATGGAAAGGAAATTAAATAATGCTAATAGTTAAAAATTTAGAAAAGAGTTTTGGAAAAACAAAAGTATTAAAAGATATTAATTTAGAAATAAATGAAAAAGAAAGAGTAGTAATTATTGGTCCTTCGGGATGTGGAAAGTCGACGTTACTTCGTTGTATTAATCAAATAGAAAAGCCAACAAAAGGAACAGTTTTATTTGAAGGAATTCCTTTGGATGATAAGGAAACTGATATCAATAAAATAAGAATAAAGATGGGAATGGTTTTTCAACAATTTAATCTATTTCCGCATTTGAAAGTAATTGATAATATAATTTTGGCTCCAGTAAAGTTAAATTTAATGAGCAAAGAAGATGCAATTAAAAAAGGAAAAACTCTTTTAGATAAAATTGGTTTAGCTGAGAAAATAAATAATTATCCTAAAGAGTTATCTGGAGGACAGCAACAAAGAGTAGCTATTATTAGAGCATTGATGTTAGATCCAGATTTGTTATTATTTGATGAACCAACTTCTGCTTTGGATCCTGAAATGAAAAAAGAAGTTTTAGAATTAATGAAGGATTTAGGAAAATCTGGATTGACTATGATTGTCGTAACACATGAAATGCAATTTGTAAAAGAATTTGCTACTCGGGTAATATTTATTGATGAAGGAAAAATTGTTGAAGAAGGAACACCTGATGATTTGTTTAAACATCCTAAATCTTTAAGGTTAAAAGAATTTTTGGATAATATAAAATAAATGACAAAAAATTAGTTAAATAGTTTAAATAAACTACATTTGTGGTATAATTAATTTAGAATAAGGAGGATATATGAGTGTAATTAATGTAACAAGTGAAATAAAACCACTTAAAGAAGTATTGGTCCATAGACCAGGGAAGGAACTTTTAAATCTTACTCCGGACACTCTTCAACGTTTGCTTTTTGATGATATACCTTTTTTAAAGGTTGCTCAATCTGAACATGATGAATTCGTCCAAATTTTAAGAGATAATGGAGTAAGGGTTTATTATCTAGAAGATTTGATGACTGAGACTCTAGAATATAATCCTGAAATTAAAAAGAAATTCTTGAGACAATTCATTGCTGAAGCTGGTGTAAATACACCAAAATATCGTGATTTAGTTTTTGATTATTTGATGAGTATTGAAGATACTAAAGAATTTGTTTTAAAAACCATGGAAGGAGTTCAAATATATGAACTTGACCGTAATAAAAGAGTAATGGAAAAGTCACTAGTAGACCTAGTTACTGATGAAACAGATTTTATAGTGGAACCGATGCCAAATCTATATTTTACAAGAGACCCATTTGCTAGTGTAGGTAATGGTATTGTTTTAAATAAAATGTATTCAGTTACTCGTTGTAGAGAAACAATTTATGCAGAATATATTTTTAATTATCATCCTAGATTTAAAGGTGAAGTTGAAAATTATTATGATCGTTATTATGATTGGCATATTGAAGGTGGGGATGTTTTAAATTTAAATGACCACATTTTAGCAATTGGTATATCTCAAAGAACTGAAGCGGGAGCTATTGATAAACTTGCTAAAAATTTATTTAAGAATCAATCATGTAAAATCGATACAGTTTTGGCATTTAATATTCCAGAATCACGGGCATTTATGCATCTAGATACGGTATTTACGCAAATAGATGTCGATAAATTTACATATCATCCAGGTATAATGAAAACATTACAAGTGTTTGAAATTACGGAAGGTAATGATCCTAATAGTGATGAAGACTTAAATGTTAAAGAAATAAATGATTCTTTGGAAAATATTTTAAGTCATTATTTAGGAATTCCAATAACTTTAATTCCTTGTGCTGGTGGGGACGATGTAGCTAGCCAAAGAGAACAATGGAATGATGGAACAAATACTTTATGTATTGCTCCAGGTGTAGTAGTAGTATATAATCGTAATAATATAACTAATGATGTTTTAAGAAGCCATGGAATTAAGGTAATTGAAATGTCTAGTGCTGAACTTTCTCGTGGTCGTGGTGGCCCTAGATGTATGAGTATGCCACTTTCTAGGGAGGACTAAAATGAATTTAAAAGGACGTAGTTTTTTAAAGTTATTAGATTATACTCCTGAAGAAATTAGGTATTTATTAGATTTAAGTAAAGATTTTAAAAATAAAAAGAAAAATAATATTGAACATACTTATTTAAAAGGAAAAAATATTGTTTTGCTCTTTGAAAAAACTTCTACAAGAACTCGTTGTGCTTTTGAAGTTGCTGGTCACGATTTAGGAATGGGAGTAACTTATCTAGATCCTGGAAGTTCACAAATGGGTAAAAAAGAAAGCATTGCTGATACTGCCAAAGTTTTGGGACGTATGTATGATGGTATTGAATATCGGGGATTTGCTCAAGATAATGTCGAAATACTTTCTCAAAATGCTGGGGTTCCGGTTTGGAATGGTTTAACTACAGAATTCCATCCAACACAAATGCTAGCTGATTTGATGACTATGGAAGAGAGTTTTGGATATTTAAAAGGCCTTAACGTAGTTTTTTGCGGTGATGGACGAAATAATGTTGCTAACTCATTGATGGTTGCATGTGCAAAAATGGGACTTAATTTTACATTAGCTAGTCCTAAAGAATTAAGACCAGATCCAGATTTAATAGAAATTTGTGAAAATCTTGCTAGCAGTAATAATACACATATTAATTTTACTGATGATATAATGATAGCTACTCAAGATGCAGATGTTATTTATACAGATGTTTGGGTATCAATGGGAGAACCAGATGCTGTTTGGGAAGAAAGAATAAAGCTTTTAAATAAGTATCAAGTTAATAGTAAAGTAATGACTAATGCTAAGGAAAATGCTATTTTTCTTCATTGTTTACCATCTTTTCATAATTTAGAAACAACAATTGGTAAAGATATTTATGAAAAATTTGGTTTAAAAGAAATGGAAGTAACTGATGAAGTATTTTCATCTAATAAATCTAAAGTATTTGATGAAGCAGAAAATAGAATGCATACCATAAAAGCTGTTATGTATGCAACTCTTGGAGAAAAACATGAGTAAAATAGTTATTGCTCTAGGTGGTAATGCTTTAGGTAATACTCCAGAAGAACAAATGGATAGGCTAGAAAGTGTAGCCAAAATTATTGTTAAGTTAATTAGTGAAGGAAATAAAATAGTGCTTACTCACGGGAATGGTCCGCAGGTAGGGCAAATCGCTTTAGCAATGGAATATGCGCATCAAGGAAATGTAAATACTCCTTTGATGCCATTTGCTGAATGCGGTAGTATGTCGCAAGGTTATATCGGTTACCAATTGCAACAAGCTTTGCAAGATGAAATGGAAAGACAAAAAGTTAAAAAAGATTGTGTAACCGTCATAACACAAGTCCTTGTTGCTGCAGATGATCCGGCGTTTCAAAATCCTACTAAACCAATCGGCGCTTTTTATAGTAAAGAAGATGCTGATGAACTAGCAAAAACACGGGGATATACATTTGTAAGTGATGCTGGACGGGGGTATCGGAGAGTTGTACCATCTCCTATGCCAATAGATATCGTTGAAAGTCGAGTTATTAAAAAATTAGTCGACGATGATACAGTGGTTATTGCTGTTGGGGGCGGCGGAATACCTGTTGTAAAAAATGATAAAAGGGAGTTACTTGAAGGTGTTGATGCTGTAATTGATAAAGATTTATCTAGTGCTTTATTAGGTAAATTGATAGATGCCGATATTTTATTAATATTAACTGCTGTCGATAAAGTTTATGTCAAATTTAATACGCCAGAACAAAAAGGGTTAGATGTTATAACTATTGATGAGGCAAGGAAATATATTGAAGCTGGTGAATTTGCTAAAGGTAGTATGTTACCTAAAGTTGAAGCTTGTATTAAATTTGTTACATCACCAGAAAAAAAGGCAATTATTACGTCTTTAAATGAAGCGGCAGAAGCAATAGAAGGTAACACTGGTACAAAAATTGTAGGAGGAAATTAATGACAAAAAAGAAAAGAAAATTTATGCTCTCAGCATTCTCAATTATCTTCATATTGATAATTGCTTTGGCAATATTATCTCACGTATTGCCTGATGCTAAGTTTGTTGGCGATGTAATTGTCGATGGTAGTGGTACAGTAGGAGCCACCATTTCTGATGTCTTACTTTCACCAATCTTAGGATTTAGTGATGCTGTAGATGTTTGTGTATTCGTTTTAATTTTAGGTGGATTCTTAGCAATTGTTACTAAAACGGGTGCACTTGAAACAGGAATTAAGGTTTTGGTAAAGAAATTAAAAGGAAATGAATTAGTATTAATTCCAATATTGATGCTTATCTTTTCTATAGGTGGTACTACTTATGGAATGCTAGAAGAAACCGTAGGATTTTACGTTTTACTAGCAGCAACCATGGTAGCAGCAGGAATGGATACTTTAGTTGGTTCCGCAATTGTCTTATTAGGAGCAGGTTCTGGGGTATTAGGTTCAACAGTAAATCCATTTGCAGTTGGTGCTGCTGTAAGTAGTCTTCCAGAAGGAGTTACTGCTAATCAAGGATTATTGATTTTTACCGGATTACTTCTTTGGATTACAACCCTTGTAATATCAATTATCTTTGTAATGAATTATGCTAAAAAGGTTCAAGAAGATAAAGGTTCAACATTTTTATCTTTACAAGAACAAAAAGCAATGGAAAAGAAATTTGCTGCTGAAATTGAAGGCTCTAAAGATAAAACAAAAGATGTTAAATTAACTGGTAAACAAAAAGTTACATTGATATTATTAGGTTTAACATTTATAGTAATGATTATTGGTTTCATCCCTTGGGGAGACTTCAATGTAACAATTTTTGATAAATTTACTGGTTGGTTAACAGGTACACCTCTTGGTGGTTGGTATTTTGCTGAAGCTTCAGTTTGGTTCTTTGTAATGGCAATCGTAATAGGTATTATAAATAGAATGAAGGAAAAAGAAATCGTCGATACATTTATTGATGGTGCTAATGATATGATTTCGGTTGTTTTAATTATTGCAGTTGCTCGTGGAGCAAGTGTCTTAATGAGTGTTACATACTTAGATAATTATATTATTTATAATGCTGCAAATTGGCTTTCTAATTTACCAGAACTAGCTTTTGTACCTCTAAATTATCTGCTACATGTTGTGTTATCAATTTTAGTTCCATCATCTAGTGGACTTGCAGTATTATCAACTCCAATTATGGGAGGACTTGCTAGTACTTTAGGTTATGGAGTAGAAACAACAATTATGACATTTGTTTCTGCTAATGGATTAGTCAATTTAATTACTCCAACATGTGGAGCAATCATGGGAGGATTAGCTTTAGCTAAAGTAGAGTATACAACATGGTTTAAATGGGCATTTAAAATAATTGTATGTATAGCTATTGCTAATATATTGATACTTGAATTGATTACTCTCGTATTTTAGTTCAAAATGTTGATAAATGTGTGAAAAAAAGCAAAAATTGCTTTTTTTTATTGGAATACAGTGTTATAATTTTGTTAAGGAGGTAGAGAATGAAAAAAGTATTTGAAAAATATGGAGTACTAAAATGTATTGGTTCTATTTTGGATATTTTAGGTATTATCCTAGTAGTAATAGCTATGCCATTAGCCAATGAGTCTGTAGAAACAATTTTAAGACTAACAGGTATTTTGATGATAATCATTGGTACTTTTGCAGTTTTCTTTGATAATATTAAAGAAAAGACAACCAAGGTAGGTTTAGTTGGGTCAATTCTTTTAGTTTTAAGTTTCGTTTTAATTGCAATATCAGCATTTATCGATGAAACAAATTCCGATTTATTAAATGCTGATGTAATAGTTAAATTAGCTGCTATGACAGTTTTCGTTGTAGGTGGATTATGTTTATCTTTAACAGCTAAAGAACATCGCTTTATTAAATCACTTTTTGTTATTATTGCTGCTATTGTGGTATTTACATGGCTAGTACCATATGGTTATTTCAATGGATCTGATTTTTACGATTATGGAATGAAACGTATTGGTGTCATGGATATAAGTGTAGCTATTTATAATGCTTTATATTATTGTGTTGATAAGGTAGTATATCTATTTATCTTAGCAGGTTTTTATGGAGTATTATCTAAAATAAGTGGTTACCAAAAAATGGTTAGTGGATTAGCGACTAAATTTGCAAAACATCCAATTTTAGTTTCTATAATAATGTCTGTGTTAATATTTGTATTAACATCATTATTTAGTCAAACTTTAATTGTATTGTTATTTATCCCATTATTCATATCTATTTTATTAAATATGAAAATAGATAAATTAACAACTTTTGCTATAACATTTGGTTCAGTTTTAGTAGGTATTTTAGGGGCAACATATGGAACTGAAGGGTTAACTATGTTTAACTATTATATTACTTACTATACTGGTTTAGATGTAGCAACTACTGGTCTTACTTATCGTTTTATTATAGCTGCTGTAGCATTAGTATTATATAATTTCTTTATTTGTATGCGATTGAAAAAAGTACTTAAAGAAAATAACAAAGATAGTAAGAATGCAGATGAACAAGATGATCCATTTAGAATTGAAGTATCTAAAAAGAAAACTAGTGTTATTCCTGTTGCAGTTGTATTGTTTGTTTTAGCTGTAGTAACAATTTTATGTTACATTAATTGGAATGATAATTTTGGTATAGCCATATTTACTGAGTTCCATGAATGGTTAACTGAATTGGCTCCAGTTGAAGATTTCTTTATTATGAGTTATCTTCTAGGTAGCAATGCTCAAGCATTCGGAGAATATACATATGTATTTGCTGTTTGTAGTGTAATGCTTATTGCAATTGGTTTAATTGCTTACTTATACCGAATGAAATTTAATGAATTTATTGAAGCATTCTATAATGGAACAAAGAAAATGTTTAAACCAATTTGTTATGTAGCTGCTGTATATTTAGTATTTGGTTTATGTTACAATACACCATTTATGGCATACATTTCTAATTGGATGTTCAATTTAGTTGAAGGTTTTAATCCTTTTATAACATCATTATTGGCTTTCATTTCATCTGTATTCCATAATGATTTAGGATTTACAAGCTTCTTAGTAGCACCATATATTGCTAATGTATATTCTAGTAATTTGGATTTAGTTCATACTATATACATGTCAATGTATGGAGTTATTCAAATGTTCATGCCAACAAGTTTCATGTTAGCACTTGGTTTATCTCTAATGAAATTAGATTATAAATCTTGGCTTAAATACATTTGGTTATTTGTAGTTGGAATGATAGTTATACTGTTAGTATTATTTACAGTAGTAACATATATTTAAGAGTTCAAAAAGAACTCTTTTTTATTTGCATAAAATCAACTCGTAGACAAAATATATCTATTGACTTTTAGATAAAATTTGTCTAAACTTAATATAGTAGATGATAGGTTTCGACAAGATATTTGGATTATATTTGTTATATTAAAGTTGAGAGGATGTTGTTTTATGAAAAATTTAATATCTAAATTTAAAAATTCAAAAAATAAGAAAAATATAGTTTTTATGGCAGTAGCTGCCATAACTTTAATTGTTGTAACTCTTGGAGCAACATATGCATACTTTCAAGCCCAAGGTACTGGTGGAGCAAATATCGATACCGATGTTATAACAGGAACAACAGATCTCTTGTCATTTTCATTCGGAGATGAAATAAATATCCAAGCTAATGAAGAAAACTTTGCTGAAGGTATGCCGAGTTTATCAGATAGTACCACAGGTTCAGCAATACTTAGAGCAAACGATGCAACAAATAGTGCAACTGCAACATATAATATATACTTAATAATTGAATCAAATGATTTCGAATATACAACAGAAGAAGGGACACCAGAATTATTACTTAATGTAACAGATCCAAATGGTAATCCCGTAGAGAACATTACAGGTTTGGTTCACTATGAAGATGGATTTGATATAACAACAAGGACCGGAGGATTCCTTTTAGTTCCGGATTATGAAATAAGTGCTACAACAGTCCAAACAATTCAAGACTGGTTAATAGAAGTAACATTTGTCAATCTAGATAGTGACCAAAATGCTAATACAGGTAAAACATTAACAGGAAAATTATATATAACGCAAGACCAAATGAGCAGTTATGAATTAACACAAATAAATAATATAGAATCAACAACA
>DVHV01000090.1 GCA_018711775.1 Candidatus Onthocola stercoravium
ATCAATATTTAAAAAAACAATTTGTTGATAAATATATGAAAAAGTTATATGTTTTGGAATTAGAATTAAAAAAAGTACATGTAATGGAATTAACTGATGAAATAGAGGAAGAAAGAGGGAAAAGTAGATAATGAAAAAATTAGACAAGAAAAAAACTATTTTAATGGGGATTTTGTTGTTAGTTGCTGTTGTTCTTTTATTTGTCTACGTTAATTATTTTAGAACATTTACAGTAACTTTTAATGTTCGTATTGGAGCGGGTATTGCCACTCAAGAAGTACGCATCGGTGATACAGTTGCTAAACCTACCGATCCCACTGCAGATGGTTATACATTTTTAGGTTGGTATGTTGATGGTGAAGAATATGATTTTAATACCCCAGTAAAAGATGATATAACTATTACTGCTGAATGGGAAGAAAATTAAGAACTATAGATGTTTCAACATTTATAGTTTTTATTTGCTAAAATTAGACAAAATCAATTGAAGAAAATGAAAAAAATGGCGAAGAAAAAGGTAATGTCTTATTATGTCAAATTGACCAATTTTATCTTGATATATTCTATGTTTTTTGTTAGAATGATTTTCAGGATGTGAAAATAATAAATGCGAGAAGATAAAGTTGGTACAGTTGGCAAAACTGTAATTTTAGTTGTTTTAATATTATTATATTTTACAAGTCTATTGGCATTTTAAAAAAATACTCTAATAAAATTTATTAGGTGTTTTTTTATGAAATTTATTGCTCATCGGGGTCTTTGGAATGAAAATGTTAAACCTAATTCTTATGAAGCAATTTTAACTGGTTTAAATAGTGACAAATACATTGGTATAGAAACAGACGTAAGAGTTACTAAAGATGGAGTGTTTATTTTATATCATGATGCTTTATATAATGGTTCTTTAGTTAAAAATGTATTGTATAAAGAAATCAAAGATGATACATGTAAGTTAGAGGATATTTTAAAAATTAAGAGTGATAAAATATTTTTGCTTGAAATAAAAGACTTTCAAATGAATGTAAAAAGATTTTTAAAACTATTAAATAAATATAAAAGAAATATCATGCTTATGTCTTTTGATAATAAAATAATTGCAAAAACAAGAAAAGAAACTTCTAACTATAAAGTAGGTGTTTTAAATTATATTTTAAACAGTGACTCTGATTATTATTTTGATTTTATTTGTTTACTTGATGCTTTTAGTAGTAATCTAATTATTGAAAGTTTTAAAAAGAGAAACATCGAAGTATTAATTTATGGAACAATAAAACCTAATCAAAATTTGACATATATTATAGATGATTATAAAATTGTCTGATTTGTTGTAAAACACGATGATGTTATAATAAATGATAATCTACAGTTAAAATCTTTGTGCTCTGATAATTGTAAAAAATGTAGAAAAATTTTATATTATAAACATTATTATAAAAATCATGTAAGAGTTAACTTGGTTTTTGCTGATGCTCGATTCAAAGTAATTTTAGAAAAAAGGGATAAATATATTTTATTAATAACGAGATATTATATTAAGTCTGATTATATGTTAAACAAAGAAATTAATCGTGCTAAATTATTTGAAAAACAGAAAACGCCATTAGATTAGGTTCTAATGACGTTTTCAGAATCTCCTTTTACCATAAGTAAATGAGTTAAGTTTATTGTAATACAAATTTAAGAAAATGTCACACTTTTGTATTACTAATAATAGTATATACAATTTTAATTAAAATTATACATTAAATATATTTTCTGTGTTTAATTTTTTTCTTGCATAAATGAAAATAGTATGATATATTTTAATTGTACTAGAACAAATAGTACAAGGAGGATATATGATTGAAATCAAAAATTTAAAGAAAAGCTTTGATACTAATGTAGTTTTGTCTGATTTGTGTTCAAATATCCCAGATAATGCTATTTATGGTTTAATTGGAGCAAATGGTTCGGGAAAATCAACACTGTTAAGATTAATTAATAGTATTTATAAGCCTGATGAGGGAACTATTCTTATCGATGGAGTTAGTTCCTATGATAATGAAGAGGTAAAAAAGGAAATGGTATTTGTACCAGATGACTTATATTTTTATCCAGGATATAGCCTATATGATACTGCTAAGTTTTATCAAGCGATGTATCCGAAATTTAATTTAGAATTTGTCTTTGATACAGCCAGAAAATTAAAACTAGATTTTAATAAGAGTATTAATACATTTTCTAAAGGAATGCGTCGTCAGTGTGCAATTATTTGTGCTTTAGCTACTAATGCTAAATATATTTTCTTTGATGAAACATTTGATGGTATCGATCCTGTAGTGCGCCAATACTTTAAAAAACTTATTGCCAAACAAATGACTAAACAGGATACAACTATTATCATGACATCACACAACTTAAGAGAATTAGAAGACATTTGTGATAACTTAGGATTAATATCAGAACATAAGATATTGTTTGAAAGTGATGTTAATTCTCTAAAGACTGATATGATAAAAGTTCAAATATCTTTTAAGAATGATTTTGATGAATCGCTATTTGCTAAACTAGATGTATTATCCTTTAAAAAGATTGGTAAAGTAGCCACTTTAATTATTAAAGATAAAAAGGGCAGTAAAAAGTATTTGGAAAGTTTAAAACCAGTGATACTTGATTATTTGCCACTTACTTTAGAAGAGATATTTATCTATCAAATGGAGGCTTTAGGATATGAATTCAACTAAACTTTTTAACTTTAAATATTTATGGCAAAACATCAAAAAATCAAAATCAATAATTATATTTTTGATGTGTGCAATTCCTTTTATAAATTTATGGATTGTTGGCTTAAATTCTTTAAATGCTAATTTTGTCTTAGACTTTACAGGAATTAGTAATATAACTGCTATTTTATCTTTCTTTTTTCCAAGTTTATTAGCATATATATTATTTGGCTTTGTTTTTAAGAAAAAAACTGTCGATTTTATAATGTCTCAACCGATTACGAGAAAAAAGATTTATGTATCTAATATATTCGGGGGTATAATAATATTATTAATTACTGTACTAATTACGACACTTGGTTTTGGTTTATTATCATTATTTACTAAGATATATATTCCACTCGGGGCATTAATAGATTATTTTATCTATTGGTTAATTACTTACATATTTGTCTTTTTAATCTCTTCTTTAGCAATATGTTTCGCAGGCAATATGATGAGTTCTTTAGTAGTATTACTTTTACTTTTGTTCTTATTTCCAACAATTAGTTATGTTAATTATACTTTTAAATATTTAAACAATAATGCCATATATGTATGTACTGATGAAGAATGTATCCCTGATAGAGAAATATATTGTTTAAATAGCACAGATAATTGTGAAGTCATTGATGAAAGTAGAATAAATTATTATTTCTATTATAACTTTACAAGTAATTTATCTACTCCAGTTAATTATTGGGCCACTTCAGAATTTAGTACCCCTAGCATAATTAAAACAGCAATCCTTTCTTTAATCTATTTAGTTTTAGGATATTATGCTTTTAAATATCGGAAAATGGAAGATAGTGAAGTAAGTTTTAAAAATAAGTATTTGTATGAAATTATAAAAATTGCTACATTTATACCAGTAACTTTTATTGCTTATACAATGTCATCTGATAATTCTGCTTATATACTGATTAGTTTAGTTATATGTTTAGGTTATTATTTTGTTTATGATTTAGTTTTAAACAGAGTAATTAAAGATCCAGTAAAGTTAATTTTAAAATCAATTATTGTAACTGCTTTAATATTTATTATTTATATTATAGCAAATAGTGTTTATGCAAATAATACTCCAGTTATTGAATCAATTGATGAAGTTACTGTAACTTATAATGATGCAAAACTAGGAATAAGCCAATCTATTTCAGTAACCGATGAAGTTTTAATCAACAAACTAATAAGGGGTGAAGATAGTGTAGGAATGGCCAATTATATAGTAGATATAGAAATTGAAGATAAATATTACACATATCGCAATGTATCAAATGACACCTATAACGAGTTGATAAATTATGCTGAAGAAAACAATCTTGGAGAAAAATTTACAACAGATAATATAGTTTATGTTGCTTCATTACTAGACCCTTCGATAAGTGTTTCATTAAATGAAGAATTTAAAGAGGATTTAGTAGAATATATTAATAATTATGAAACACCAGAAGCTCCTGATAATTTATTCATTAGTATTTATAAATATGAAAATCATGAGTTAAAAAGAATTGATTTAAAAATAAATGATAATTTAAATTTGCTAAATCATATTAAAACATCCTTTAATGATCATTTTATTAAAAACTTTGATGGCGATGAAATTAGAATAGCAGGGACTGATGGAACTGATAATTATGAAGAAGAAAACCAAGTGCTTAATAAAAATCAAGATAGATTATTAGAATTTTTAAAAGAACATAAAAATGATGAAATAGATGGCGAATATGTGATATTATATTATGAGACAGAAAGATATATAACAAATCGGGATGTTTTTTTGCAGAGTATATGATTTATACTTCAAAATAGGAGTGGTTTTTTTGAATATCAATATTGATTATCAAAGTAGAGTACCCATATATGAGCAAGTAGTTTTAGAAATTGAAAAAATGGTTGCTCTAGGGGTATTAAATCCAGGAGATCAAATTTCTTCCATTAGAGATTTAGCATGTGAGTTAGGACTTAATCCAAATACAATAAAAAAGGCCTATGACACTTTAGAACAAAAAGGAGTAATTATATCTAAATCGACGAAAGGAACGTTTATTACTGATAATGTTGCTAAAGTAAAGGATAGAAAAATAGATAGCATTATTGATGAAGTAAAAGAAAAAATACAAGAATTAGAAAATATTGGCTTAACCAAAAAAGAAATAAGTAAAAGACTTAAGTTATAGTTTATAAAATGCAAGTTGTAAATATTAAAATAAAAGCTGATAAATATGTCAAACAAAATGATAGTTTATCAGTTTTTTTTCTAAAAAGTTATAAATATTTTCTTATTTAGTGTATAATTATATCAAGGTGATTGAATTGAAGATTATCGTTTCGGCTGGAGGTACAGGTGGACATATTTATCCAGCTTTAGCAATTATAAAAAAATTTCAAGAATGTGAAAAAAATTTGGAAGTACTTTACATTGGCACTCATGATCGAATGGAAAAAGACATTGTCCCGAAAAAGGGAATTAAATATGAAGCCATTGAGATATATGGTTTTAGTAAAACCCAAATAATAAGAGATTTTAAAAATGTATTTTTAATTAATAAAGCTATAAAAAAGTGTAAAAATATCATGGAAGAATTTAAACCTGATGTTGTTATTGGTGTTGGGGGATATGTAACATACCCAGTAATTAGAGCAGCTCATAAGTTAGGAATAAAGACCTTTATTCATGAACAAAATAGCATTGCAGGTAAGAGTAATATTACACTGGCTAAATATGTCGATTTAGTTGGAGTATCTTTCAAAAATTCTAAAGACTATTTTAAAACTGCTAGAAAAGTTATTTATACAGGAAATCCTTGCGGAGAAAATGCTCTTACAATTCCCAAGATATCCAAGACCACACTAGGTTTTAAAGAATCTGATAAATTAATTGTAATTGTAGCAGGTTCACTTGGTAGTAGCACTTTTAATGAGAAGTTTAAAGCATTTTTACAAATTGTTGGAGATGAAGAATATAAAATACTATATGTAACTGGTAAAGCATACTATAATGATTTTATTAAAAACACAAAATTTCCTAAAAATGTTAAAGTAGTACCATATTTCGATAATCTAGCGGGATTAATGAAAGATACATACTTACTTATAAGTAGAGCTGGAGCCAGTACAATTAGTGAAATATTGGCTTTAAAAATCCCTAGTATTTTAATTCCTAGTCCATATGTAGCTAATAATCATCAATATTATAATGCTTTGGATTTAGTTAATATGGGTGTTGCTGAGTTAATAGAAGAAAAAAATCTTACTACCGATTTAATTCAAGTGTCAATTAATGAACTAGTTAACAATAAAGACAAGTATGATGAACTAAAGAAAAATTTGGAAAAGTTAAATAACAAGAGTTCATCGACGATTATTTATGAAAGTATTAAGGAAATGCTAAAATGAAAGAATATGGTGAAATTTTAGAAAATGTTGATTTAAAAAAATATAATACTTATGGTATTGGAGGATGTGCTAAATATGTAATTTACCCTTCATCAATTGCTAATTTACAAAAGTTACTTAAATACTTAGCAGATAAAAATATTTCTTGGTATGTCTTGGGAGGTGGATCAAATGTTATATTGCCTGATCAAGATTTTTCAGGAGCAATAATTAAACTAGATAAATTGGATAAGTATACGGTTGATCGTGATAAAGTTATAGTTGAAGCGGGTATCTCTTTAGCAAAATTTGTTAAGAATATGTTAGATGATGGTTATACTAATTATGGCTCTTTAATGGGAATTCCTGGTCTCCTTGGTGGAGCTATTCGTGGCAATGCTGGAGCATATGGCATAAATATATTTGATTATTTAATTAGTGTAACTATTATGGATGAGTTAGGAAATATTCGCAAACTAAAAAAAGATGATATTAAATATGATTATCGGGAAACGGAGTTTAAAAAGCAAAATATCATTATAATTGAAGCAGAATTTCAAGGTGTTAAAGGTGATGTTGCTCTTGAGTTAGATAATATTATAAAAAATGCTAAGAAACGTAAGAATACTCAACCTTTAGAATATAAAAACGCTGGTTCAGTTTTTAAAAATCCCCCGGGGCTTTCTGCTGGATATATGATTGAACATGCCGGTTTAAAAGGTATTACTATTGGTGGAGCCCAAGTATCAGAAAAACATGCAAATTTTATAATAAACTACAATAATGCAACAAGTCATGATATAATAGGATTGATTGAACTTATTAAAAAAGAAGTGAAAAATAAATATAAAGTCGAATTGGTTTTAGAACAGCAACAAATCATTTGGTGATAATATGGAAAATAAAAAGGTAAGGAGAAAATTAAATAAAAAAGCTTTATTAGTTATTCTTTTAACATTATATTTAATTATAATGGCTTTTTATTATGTATTTACTTTACCTATTAAAAATATTGATATTATTGGGAATAACTTAGTAACAGATGCTATGATTATTGAAGCCGCTGGTATCAAAGATTATCCGGATATATTTAGGACAAGCAGTAAGAAGATTGTTAATAATGTTAAGAAATTAGATTTTATAGAAAATGTTAAAGTCAGTAAAAGTATTAATGGAACAATTACAATAACGGTTTCGGAAGCTCAACCTTTGTTTTATAATATCCTAAATAAAAGCATAGCCCTTTCTAATGGTAAAGAAGTAGAAAAAAATGAAATAGATATTATTGGTTTGCCAACACTTGTTAATTATGTACCCAGTGATATTTATGAAGAGTTAATCAATAAGATGAGCATGACAAATAAAGATGTTATTTCGTTAATCAGTGAAATAGAATATAGTCCAGATATTAAAGATGATGTTACTATCAATGATAGTAGATTTATATTACGAATGAGTGATGGCAATCATGTATATATCGATTTAGTTAACTTTGAAAATTTAGATAATTACAAAGTAATTTATTCTAGTTTAGATGAAAAGGGAGTATTACATTTAGATGGGGTGTATTCTGGAAATAATACGATAACATTTACTTCTTTTGCAGCATTAGCAGCAAAAGAAAATAATGAAGAAGGTGAAGAAGATGAATTATCAGAATAAAATGCAAGAGATTATTAATTCTTTAGATTATCGACCTAGATTATTGCTTCATAGCTGTTGTGGTCCTTGTTCAACTACTGTCCTTACTTTACTTGTTGAATTTTTCGATATTACAGTGTTGTATTACAATCCAAATATCGAACCAATGGCAGAATATGAGCATCGAAAAAAAGAACAAATTAGATTTATAAAAGAGTTTAATAATGAACATATAAATTTTATGGACTGTGATTACAACAATCAAGATTTTCGTAGAAAGGTTCAAGGATTAGAACAAGAAAGGGAAGGAGGAGCTAGATGTGCAGTTTGTTTTAAATTGCGTTTAAATTATACTGCATCACTAGCCAAAAAAGAAAATTTTGATTATTTTGGAACTACTCTAACAGTTAGTCCCCATAAAAATAGTGATATAATAAATAAAATTGGTTCTTTATTGGAAAAAGAATATGGTGTAAAATATTTATATAGTGATTTTAAGAAAAAAGACGGTTATAAAAAAAGTGTTGAAATAAGTAAAAAATACAATCTATACCGCCAAGATTATTGTGGATGTTTATTAGGGAGAAATAATATATGACAAAAATTATGGAATATTGCGGTTTATTTTTATGGATAATTTATTTATATTTGTTTTTTAATCGCGAAATTGCTCGAAAAAACAAATATGTTAAAGAATATAATAAAGAATTAATTATTAAAAGACCATTTCATATCATCAGAATCGATAGTTTGTTCTTTTTAATGGTATATTTAATATATAATGATTTTGCAGATAATAGGGTTTTACCTTATTTATATTTAATAATTGTTCTTACAAATATAGTATATGTAGTTTATGATATAGCTGATAATTATAAAAATTATAAAATTGATTCAAAAAAAGAATTAATATATTATTCTGGAGCAATTATTTTAGTAATTATCGCCTTTGGCTATATGTTTATTAGTAAAAATCTTTTTAATACATGTACACTTACATTAGCCTTGAATTTATTAGTACCAATATATGTTTGGTTAATGAATATAATACTAAAGAAAAAATAATATTAAGCTTGATTTTTGTTAATAATAATGGTATTCTTAAAATAGAGAATTAAAAGTAATGGGGAATAGTAATGAATAAAAAATTAAAAAGAATAATAATGTTTACTTATATTTTACTATTAATTGTGATGATTTCTGGAGCAACGTATGCATATTTTACAATGATTGAAGTATCTTCAGTTTCACCACAAATTAAAACTCAAGCAGCAACAACAGAATGGTTAATTTTTAGCACCGGGGAACCAATTGAAATTATAGCAAACGAAGAAAATTTTGCTGAAGGTATGGGAAGTCTTACAGATAAAACTTATGGAAGTGTATTACTAAGAACAAATAATAATCAGTTTGTTAGCCACAATTATAAAATATTTTTAGAAATTTCAGATAATGAATTTGTTTATACAACCGCAGACAATAAAGCTGAGTTATTATTAAAAGTAACAGATCCAGATGGAAACGAGATTACGGAAATTGAAGGACTGAATTATGTAACTGTTAATGCTGGACAAGAAAAAGAATTGAGTGGTTTTGATTTAACTAATGCTTTGGGAAGATATTATTTTGCTAGTAATTATGAAATTAGTACTGATCTTGAAACCCAAGATATTTGGAATGTCGAAGTAACATTTGTCAATTTAGATAGCGACCAAAATGCTAATGCTGGTAAGACATTAACAGGTAATATTCGTTTAGAAAAAGTAGTTTAAACGTATCATTTATGGAGGGTAATAATGAATATTAATTTTTTGGATAATAATGGTTATCGTAAAGTTTATGAAAATGCGCAAAGAGATCTAATTGCAGAATACCGGGCTAATCATCCTGAGTTTAAAAACTTAAGTGATGCCGAAATAGCTCTAATGTGTCCTGTTTCACCAGAAGTATTTGACTTATATGCATCAAATATGTTGGCCAAAATTGAGGCTGAACTAAGTGAAATCAAAGACGAAATCCAAAGTAGTAAGAAACGTGCTTACATAAATTATACAGACCGTGATAATAATTCTGATTTGGTATTTTTGAATATTCGCGAAAATAATTTGTATACTGATAAATATGATATTTTAAAGAGCATAAAAGCAGTTAGAGAAGCTTATGAAACAAGAGAACGTTAATTTTTTAGAATATTTAAATAAGGAATTAAATTTTTCCCAAAATACTATAGACAGCTATCGTAAGGATTTAGCTGACTTTTTTTGCTTTTTAACTCAAAATAAAATAGCCTATTTAAAAATAAATCGCTTTGATATACGAGCCTATTTAAAACATTTAGATGATTTAAATTTGAAAAATAGTACAATTGCCAGAAGAATAAGTGCCATTCGAAGCTTTTATAATTATTTGGTGAGTAAAGGAACTATCGAAAATAATATTTTTAACAGTATTCGCAATCCTAAATTAGAAAAAAAACTCCCCAATTATTTAAGTTATGAAGAATTATCAAAAATATTAGATAATATTGACATAGATACTCCAATTGGATTAAGAAACAGACTTATAATAGAAATGTTTTATGCAACAGGATGTCGAGTTAGTGAATTGATAAATATTAAAATGACAGATATAAATTTTTCAAACAAATCAATAAAAATAATGGGAAAAGGAAGCAAAGAAAGAATAGTTTACTATGGTGATTATGCCAAAGATTATTTAGAGAAGTACTTAAAAACGGGTTTTAATGAAAGTAGTAATTATTTATTCTTAAATGATAAAAAAAATAATATGAGTATTGCTGATGTTGAAGCAATTGTTAAAGATGTTGTTAAAAATATATCTTTAAAAACTCATGTTACTCCACATACTCTACGGCATACTTTTGCCACTCATTTACTTAACAATGGAGCAGATATTAAAAGTGTTCAGGAATTACTGGGCCATGCTAGCCTTAATACCACTGGAATTTATACTCACGTCTCAAATGAACGTTTGAAAGAAGTTTATCTAAAAACTTTTAAAAGATAAAAAGGAAATTGATATATTATCGCAATATATATAAGTAGATGGTAAAATTATGTCAATAATATTTGAATTTGCTTTAGCTACAATATTATATGATATAATAAAAAAGAGGTAATTATGGAATATATTTTAGAATGTAAAAATCTATGTAAATCATTTAGAAAAAAACAAATTTTAAAAGATGTATCATTTAAGGTAGCTCCCGGAGATATATTGGCTTTTATTGGCCCTAATGGTAGTGGCAAAACAACGACGATAAAGTTGATTTTGGGGTTGCAAAAAATCGATACTGGCATAGTGTTAATAAATGGATTTGATATAACTAAAGAATATACCAAAGCGATAGCAAAAGTAGGATCTATTGTCGAAAATCCGGATTCTTATATGTATTTGACGGGGTGGCAAAACTTACGCATTATTGCAAATTGTTATCCCAAAATTACTGATGAAAGAATTAAAGAAATTGTTAAATATGTTGGTTTAGAGCAACGAATTAATGACAAAGTGAGCAAGTATTCTTTAGGAATGCGCCAACGACTAGGAATAGCAGCTTCTCTTTTAAATGCTCCCAATGTTTTGATTTTAGATGAACCTACAAACGGTTTAGACCCTGAGGGAATAAAGGATTTGCGCAATCTACTCAAAAAACTAGCTCAAGATGGGATGGGAATATTGATTTCTAGCCACAATCTTTCAGAATTAGAAAGTTTTTGTAACAAAGTGTGCATTATTGATAATGGTTCAATAGTTACATCAAGTAATGTTAAAGAATTAAAAAGCAATGCCAATAGAGTTATATTCAAGGTAAATGATACTTCTAATTTGCCGATTAAAGATGCTTATGAAGTTAAGAAAAATACTTTTGTTGTCAATGCTAAAGATGAAGAAGTGGCAGCTATAATTCGCAAGTTAGTTAAAAACAAGATTGATATTTACGAAGTAAAAGAAGATGAATTAACATTAGAGGAAGCTTTTTTAAAGAAGACTGGGGGAAGACATGATTAAATTAATAAAAAATGAATTTTTTAAACTATTCCATAAATTAAGCACTTATATAATTCTTTTAATAGCTGTAGTTTTTGTTTTGATTACTAATATTATATATAAGCAATATGACCAATTAAATTTAAATGTATATTATGAAGAAATAGATATTACTGAAGTAAACAATTTTATTAATAATTATGATCCAACAGTTGATAGCTTAGATGATTATGTTTACAATTTAGCTCTTTTAGATTGCTATAACTTATCCCATAGATATGATGCAAATAGTTGGCAATACCAAGTGTTTATGAATGACTATCTAGAACTAGATACTGAATATTATCGCGAATTATATAGTTCAGATGGAAATTCTACCAAAGCAGAAGAACTAAACAAAGAGTTATTTAATATGCTCCAAGCTGTGTATACAAATAATTGGCAATATTTTGCCGAAAAAGAAAAAAGCACCTTGGAAAATACTATTACGGAATATCAAGAAATTTTAGAAGAACCTAATTTAAGTGCTGCCGAGACAAAAGAATATAATAAACAGTTATTTATTGCCTCTGCCGAACTCGAATTAGTAAATTATCGTTTAGACAATGATTTAATATATCAAGATGATTATTTGAACCTAGCAATTAACGATATTAAATCAAATTTATATGCATTAGCTGATTATTATTATGAAGAAAATATAGATGCTTCTGAATATGAAGATGTAATTAAGGATTATCATGAAAATAAGTATATATTAGAAGAAAAAATAGATACTAAAAATAGTAATACTTTAAGAAGTGTAATAATGAATTTTTTTACAGAATATTCATTTTTAATTCTAGTATTTACTATTATGATTGCTGGTAGTATCGTGAGCGATGAATTTAGTCGAGGAACAATTAAAAAACTTCTTACTGTTCCTCATAAAAGATCCACAATTTTATGGTCAAAATATATTACGGTATTATTAACAATTCCTATTATCGTACTATTCCTTCTAATTTGTGAGTTAATCATCGGAGGATTAATTTTAGGTTTTGACTCTTTAAGTATCCCAGCTGTCATTTATAATATTTCACTTAACAAAATGGAAGTGTTAAACGTATTTAGCTATTTCTTCCTAACATTTTTAGCAAATTTACCACAGTTAATATTATTAGTGACTTTAGCATTTGCTTGTTCTACTATATTAAATAGTACAGCATTTGCCATTACAATTACTTTCTGTGGTATTATCGCCGCAGAAATAATCAATGGCTTTGCCCTTGTATATAACATTAAATTACTTGATTATTTTGTTACAACCAATTGGGATTTTACACAATTTCTTTTTGGGGGAGATTCTATATTCGGTTTGTCTATAGGCTTTTCGGCATTAATATGTTTAACTTATTTAGTAATAATGCTAATAATTACATTTATTACCTTTATTTATAAAGATATAAAAAATGTTTAATTGCTGGAGGTAGTATGAAGTACATAATAAAAAATAAAAAAACTATTATCGTAAATATTGTAGTAACTTTTATATTAATTGCTTCATTATTTTGGATAATAAATAATTCAAATCACATGAAACAAATGTCAAATGATTTAAAATATAATTTTACAAGTGTAATGTCTAACAACAATGTTAAAAGAAGCTCTAAAATAGATGACTTTATTAATTCAATTGCTGCAGAAAACTTGATTGAAGAAGTAGATATAAAAAAAGAAATTACATCTATTTTAACAATTAATGAAGATAAATATGAATCTCATATTTTTGATTATGAAAGTGGAGAAGAATTAGATATTTTAGATTTAATTAAAAAAGATAGAGAAGACGAATTTTGGGACAAAATAAAGAATTTATTATATTTAAAATATCCAAAGTTTATTGCGGATGTAATAAGTCAAAATACTGGTGAAAATGTTTACTTTTTAAAAGACAACGAATTAATAATTTATTATTATGGATATGAGATTAATCCAATGCCTAAAGAAAATTTGTATTTAACTGTTAACTATAATGAGATTAAAGATTATTTAAATATTCCAGTTGATCTAGATAGTACCTACATTAATGAAGATGGTTCAACTATTAATCCTAATAAAAAATTAATTGCTATAACTTTTGATGACGGTCCAGGCCCATATACTAATGAATTAGTAAAAATCTTAAATGATAATAAAGCTAATGCTACATTTTTCATGTTAGGAAGTAATTTAGAAAAATACCAAGATACAGTTTTAAATGTTTATAAAAGTGGAAATGAAATTGGCTATCATTCATATGCTCATAAAAATTTCTTGCGCCAAGATTTAGAAACTATCAAAAATGAATTTGTTATGAGTAATGAAATATTAAAAAATATAACTGGCACTACATTTAGCTTAGTTCGTCCACCATATGGTTCAATTGATGCTAATGTTAAAAATGCTTTAGATGCATCATTTATTCTTTGGAATATCGATACAGAAGATTGGCGACACAAAGATGTTGATTATTTATTAAATTATGTTTTAGAAAACGTAAATGCTGGATGTATTATATTATTCCATGACATCCATAAGACGAGTGTTGCTGCTATTGAAAAGATTCTTCCATATCTTTACGTTGAGGGTTATCAAGCAATTACTGTATCAAACCTAGCAAAAAATTATAATACCTCATTGGAATCGCACAAAGCATATCGTTATTTTACTGAGTAGGATTTGTTGTATCATTCAGTGAAAGTATTTCTTGCGTTAGAAATATAATAGTACCGATTAGAAATAGTAAAGCAGCAATTAGTTGAAGAAAAGTATTGCGGTATCTAGAATTATTGAAGTTTTTTTCCATGTTGTTTAAATCAGTTGTAAATAATAAGACAAAATAAAGATAAATAAAAAAAGTCGTGAAAAACAAAGTGATATTAATCACTTTGCTTTTTTTATATAATAGGAAAGTCATACTTTTTCGAAAAATTTGC
>DVHV01000009.1 GCA_018711775.1 Candidatus Onthocola stercoravium
TTATGGAATCGGTGCTAAGACTATTAATAATAATAAAGAATTTATTGATGCTTTAGGTCATTCTCTAAATGGAATAGGTAAGATATTGGTTATGATATTTGCGGTATCAATATTTATTAATATATTTAAGGAATCAAATATCGGTAATGTAATTGCAGCAGCATTTGCAAATATGATTAGTACTTCTAATTTTGGAGGATTGCCACTTTTGATATTATTGTTTTTGGCAACAGTTATATCATCATTATTTTTACCAAATGCTTTAAATAGTTGGTCGATATTTTCATCAACTGTACCAGCATTAATGCAAGTTGGTGTGAGTCCAGAATTTAGTCAACTTGTTTATCGTTTAGGGGGATCTGTTGCAATAGGTCTTACACCAGTGTTTGTATATTTTATTGTATATTTAGCATTTATGGAAACTTATAATCAAAGTAATAAGCCAGTAACAATGTTAGAGGCAGTGAAGTATCAAATGCCATTTGCGTTGGTAAGTTTGATAACTTTCTTAGTGGTTATAGTGGTTTGGTATATCGCTGGTATTCCACTTGGAATTAGTGCTGGAGTTGCTTTATAGTAAGGGGGAATAAATTATGAGTTTAAAAGCAGGAATTGTTGGACTTCCTAATGTTGGTAAGTCAACATTATTTAATGCAATTACTAAACAAAACATTTTGGCAGCAAATTATCCATTTGCAACTATTGAACCAAATGTTGGAATAGTATTTGTACCAGATACAAGAGTTGATTATTTAGCAAATTTGTATAAACCTAAAAGTGTTGTACCAACAACATTTGAGTTTACGGATATTGCGGGACTGGTTAAAGGAGCATCTCTTGGTGAAGGTTTGGGAAATAAATTCTTATCTCATATAAGGGAAGTTGATGCAATTGTTGAGGTTGTTAGATGTTTTGATGATGCTAATATAACTCATGTTACAGGTAAAACTGATCCGGTGAGTGATATTGAAATAATTAATATTGAATTAGTGTTAGCTGACTGGGATGTTGTTAATAATAGATTAGGTAAGATTGAAAAGAAAGCCGAAACTACAAAAGATAAAGCTGCTCAAGCTGAAGTTGAAGTTTTGAAAAAGTGTAAAACAAATTTAGAAAATAATGTACCTTTAAGGAGAATTAGTTTTGATGAAGATTCATTAAAAATATTAAAAAACTTTAATTTGTTAACTTTAAAACCAATAATATATGTTGCTAATGTCGATGAAGAAGCAATAGTTGTTGGAGATAATGATTATTCATTACAAGTTAAAAATTATGCTGAGGCTGAAGGGGCAGGAGTTATCGTTATGTGTGCAAAGTTAGAGGCTGATTTGGCGGGCTTGGAAAATGAAGAACGAGATGAATTTTTAGAGTCAGTTGGAATAACTAATAGTGGTTTGGATAAATTAATATTTGCAACATATAATTTATTAGGACTAGCAACGTTTTTTACAGCTGGCAGTGATGAAGTACGGGCTTGGACATTTAAGCAGGGAATGAAGGCTCCGGAATGTGCAGGAATAATTCATAGCGATTTTGAAAAAGGATTTATCAAAGCAGAAGTAATGAGTTTTGATGACTTATGTGAATTAGGAGATGAAAAACGGGTAAAAGAGGCTGGAAAGTTGCGAATTGAAGGTAAAGAGTATATAATTAAAGATGGAGATATATGTTATTTCCGATTTAATGTATAATATAATTAAAAGGAGGTCTATATGAAAGACAATTTGATAAGTAAAACATTTTTATGGATGTGTTTTGGCTTATTAGTAACGTTCATAACTGGTTATTTTGTAGCTCATAGCGAAGTTATGCTTGAAAATATTTACGGAGGATGGGGTTACTGGGTATTTGTTATTGTTGAATTACTACTTGTAATAGTATTATCTGCTATAGTAATGAAAATGAAACCTGCAACAGCAAAAGTATGCTTCTTGCTTTATTCATTTGTTAGTGGTCTTACTTTTGCATCAATATTCGTGTTTTATGCAATTGATTCAATAATGTTAATATTCTTAGTTTCTGCAATAATATTTGCAATTATGGCAATAATTGGTTATACAACAAAAATTGATTTAACTAAAATGGGAACTTATTTGTTTTTTGCTTTAATTGCAGTTTTAATTGTTGCATTAATCAATATATTCCTTAATAGCTCAATGGTAACAATGATTGTGTCTATTGTATGTGTGATAATCTTTATTGGTATTACAGCATATGATGTACAAAAAATTAAAATGCTAGAAAACAGCGGCTTACCAAAAGAAAATTTAGCAATTTATGGAGCATTAGATCTATATTTAGATTACATTAATTTATTTCTTCATTTGCTACAATTGTTTGGAAGAAGTAATGATTAGAGGTTAATATGGATATAGTTTTAAAAAGAGTAATGGCCTATATAATCGATGTATTGATATTTTCGATAGTGCTTACACCAATAATTAATTGGAGTGTAATCAATCCTTATGTTGATGAATATACAGAAAATTATTCTGAATATACTGAACTTGTAGAACAAGCTAATGCTGGAGAGATTGATACTGAAACTGATGAATATAAAGATAAGATTGTTGATTTAAATTATAATATTAACAAATATAAAGTAATTAGTAGTAGTATTTCAGTAGTTGGTTTTCTATTATATTTTGCAGTATTACAATGGGCATTAAAGGGCCAAACTATTGGTAAGAAGATAATGAAAATAAGAGTAGTTGCTAATAATGAAGATAAAAAACTTAATGTTGGTAATTATATACTTCGTTCATTAATATTAAATAATATTATATTTTCAATAATTTTAATTATAGGTGTGTATATCTTTAAGGCACCAGGATATTATACTTTATCAATGGTTGTTAGTTATTTACAATTATTAGTTATGTCTTTAATTATGTTAATGGTAGTTCTTCGCAAAGACTATAGAGGTTTACATGATTTTGTGGCTGGGACGAAAGTTATTGATTTAGCTGTTCCAGTTCAAGATGAGACTTCTTTAGAAAAAGAAGAAGTGGAAGAAAAACAAGTAATTGAAGTTAAAGAATATGTTAAAGATGAAGATGAAAAGAAAGTATCAACTAATAATAAAAATAAAAAGAAAAAATCAAATAATAAGGGAAAATCTAAGAAAGAAAAGAAATAAACTTTTCTTTTTTTCTTTACCAATAATAATTTAAGTAGTAAAATTAAATTAGGATAAAGGGGTAAATGAGTTATGTTTATTAAAACTTTTTTGAAAAAAAATACAACTCGTCAATATATTAAAAAAGTTTTTTGGTTAGTAATTATAACGTGTGTTGCTAATCTTATATTTCTTTTGGTGTGGAATTTTTATAAAATTGATTTAAATAAAAAGTTTGATAATATGTATTTGTCTTTTTATGTATCAGCAGATATGGATATTTATAATCAAATTGCTAATGTTGATAATGTTAATGATTTAATCATTACCCTTTATTATCATTATAATGAATTTGATTTTTCTATAATTGGAGATACTAAGTATAACTTAAAATATAATGAAATAATTATTGATTATAATATGGATTATGATATTGGAGATATATTTGTATTTGAAGATTATAGACAAAAATTTATTTTGAAAGACAAGTTAAAAAATATTGAAGATAATATATATATGAATAAAAATGCTATATATGATATGGCAATAGATTTGCAAGAACAAATAGCTTATAATGTTTATGTTGATGATTGGACTCAATTACAATTAATTATTGATCAAATAGATGTTATCAGTGGTTATGAAGTTAATAATTATGTGTTGGCTTTTAAAGATATAAATAATTATGACATGGATGTTAATATTGTTTTAGAAAGTAATTTTGTTATTATTTATAATGTTGTAAGAGTTGTAGTTTATGCTATTTTGATAATATATTTAATTTATTTATTATGTGGTATTTATGCAGAAGAAACTAAGAACAATTATTTATATTATATTTTAGGTTTTCCTAAATCAAAAATTCATGTACTTGCTTTAGTAAAAATGTTAATAGTAACTATTGTTACTTTAATTTTGTTGACATTGGCTATGTCGTTTTTTGGCTTTTTAAGTAATTGACAAATTGTGATTAATATTATACTATTGTTATAGTAGTGATACTAGGAAGGGATAATATGAAAAGTTCAAAGATAACAACTATTGGGTTATGGAGTTTTATTTTTGTGGTAGCCATTGCTTTAGGAAACCTTAATATAATTGTATGGAGTAATACTGGTGAGAATTTAGTTTTTATTGGTGGTAGTGTTTTAGCATTTTTTATGTTTTTAGCAGGTTATTTTTTAATGGCTCATTATAAAAAAAGTAAGGAGAATAATAAAAGAAAAGAAGAATCTCCCTCTATACAAGCTTGGAAATATGCTGGAGGTAGATTTAAAGTTTTATATCCTGTGTTATTTATTGGAGTTTTATTAGCATTTATAGTTCGTAATGCAATTAATGGTACAAAAATTACACAAATATTTGGGGTGTTTATGGATTCTATTTGGGAATTTTTGGGAATTTCACAAATTGGAGCAGTAGGACTTTTAGAATTAAAGTCAATTACATTTGATACAACTTTAGGTGTGTCGCAATTGTGGAATGGTCCACTTTGGTATATTTCAGCATTAATTATTGCTAGTTTAATTTTATATTATATTGTTTCTAAAAGTGAGGATTTTTTTACAGGCTTTTTTGCTCCGGTATTTGTAATTATAACTTATGCTAGTGCTGGTTTAACTGATTTTGGTTGGGATAGAACAATGGTAAATACAATAGGGTTTCCAAATGGACTTGCTAGAGTTATGGCGGGCATGTGTTTGGGAATGCTTATGTATTATATTGTTGAATATTTTAGAAAGAAAAAATTTAGTGAAGTTATGACAATGGCATTTAGTTTGTTGCATATAGGCATAGCAATTTTCTTGCTTTATACAATTTATGCTGGAATTACTTGGAGTGAGTTTACTAATGGAATTATATTATATGTTTTTTGTATAGTTTTACTTACTAATAAAGATTATATTTCTGTTCTTTATAATAAAAGTAATATATGTGCTTTTTTAGGAAAGCTTTCATTATATTATTATGCTATTCATATTGTATTTGTATATTTACTAGCTTATTTGTTCCCAGAAATGAGTTATCATGCTAGTATTTTGTTTAATATATTGTTTACAACTTGTGTTGCATTTATAGTTATGTGTGTTGATGAATATATAATTACTCCATTATTTAGAAAAGAAAAATTGGAAGAAAAGAAAATAAGTCGAAGGAAAACTGTTAAAGCAACTTAATGTTGCTTTTTTCTATGGAAATCTAAGTAAATTTCTTGAATTTAAAACATATATTTGTTATAATACTTGCGAGTAAAGGAAATTACTCCTTGCTTCTTCGGAAGCCGAGATAGACCATAAGGAGGTGGAATGAAAGATGACTAAATATGAAATTATGTTTATAGTTAAAGCAACTATGGAAGAAGATGCAATTAAGAAAACTAGTGAAGATGTTCAAAAACTTATAAACAAGAAACCATCAAAAGTTATCGAATTCAAAGAAATGGGTAGAAAAAAGCTTGCTTATCCTATTAAAAAGGAAGTTAGCGGTTATTACTTTGTGATGACTGTAGAAGCTGATCATGAAACTATTGCTGAATTTGATCGTAAAGTTTCTATTAATGAAAATATTTTAAGACATTTAATTATCAAAGTAGAAGGAGAATAATTATGAACAAAGTAATATTGATTGGGAGATTTACAAGAGATCCAGAATCAAGAATGTCACAAAGTAATATGGAGATAGCGAGATTTTCTCTTGCTTGTCAAGGAGAATTCGTAAGTCGTAATGGCGAAAGAGAAGTAGAGTTTATTAATTGTGTAGCTTTTAATAGACTTGCTACTACTATTAATAAATATTGTCGTAAGGGTACATTAATTAGTGCTACTGGTAGAATTAGAAACAGTAGTTATGATGCACAAGATGGATCAAAAAGATATACAACAGATATTGTTATTGACCAAATGGAATTTTTAAGTTCTAGACAAGGTGGAGATTCTGCTCCAGTTGATAATAGTGTTGCTTATAGTCCAAGTGCAAGTAGTGCTCCAAGTAATAATATTGAAACGACTGATATTTCAGAAGATCCTTATAAAGACTTTGGTGACGAATTTACTTTAAGTAGTGATGATTTACCATTTTAAAAAAGGAGGATTAAACAATGGCAGAATATTATCGTAAGAAGAAAAAAATATGTCAAATGTGTGCTGGTAAAAGTGTAGATTATAAAGATGTTATGATTATTAATAAATATATTAATGATAAGGGCAAGATTATGCCAAGACGTATGACTGGTGCTTGTGCAAAACATCAAAGACATATT
>DVHV01000091.1 GCA_018711775.1 Candidatus Onthocola stercoravium
GTAGTGATGCAAGGTCAGTCAAACTTGTTTGACTTTTGTTCTGTAAGGGCTGAAAATGCCGAAAAAGATTATTTGATTAAAAAAACAGAGTTAAATAAAGTTATTAACAAAATTGCTCTAAAAAATAAAGACTATATTTTAGAAAACAATATTTGTTTTAGTGTTTTAGATTGTGAAAAAAAGGTTTTAACAGATTCTAAATGGTTAGAATTTATAATTGATCAGATAATTAACAACAGCATAAAGTATAAAAGAGATATTGCCTCTTCTTTTATTAAAATATATACTGAAGAAAATAACGAGGAAATAAGGCTAATAATATATGATAATGGCATCGGAATAGATGCTAAAGATTTACCAAGAGTTTTTGATAAAACCTATACTGGCACAAATGGCCGACTTAAATCTAAATCGACGGGAATGGGATTATATATTGCCAAAAATTTATGTGAAAAATTAGGCCATAAAATTGCCATTGAGTCGAAAGTTAATAAATATACAAAAGTAATAATTACTTTTAATAAAGAAAGTATCTATGATGTTTTAGATTAATATTACAAAAAAGTAATAACCTGTAATATTAAACGAACGACAAATGCTCCACAGTATCATAAAATTAAGCCAAGAAAGGAAAATGTATATGAATATTTTAAAAATTGACAAGATTGAAAAATATTATGGCAACAAATCTAGTCTTACTAAAGCGATAGATAATATCTCATTTAGTGTTGATAAAGGTGAATTTGTTGCTATCATGGGAGCAAGTGGTTCTGGTAAAACAACTTTGTTAAATTCGATTTCGACAATCGATAAAGTAACTTCTGGTCACATTTATGTTGAAGGTGAAGATATTACTAAATTAAAAGGAAATGAATTGAATGCCTTTCGGCGTGATAAGTTAGGTTTTATATTTCAAGATTTTAATTTGTTAGATACCCTTACTGCTTATGAAAATATTGCTCTTTCTTTATCGATTAAAAATGTTAATTATAAAGAAATAGATGAAAGAATAAAGAAAGTAGCAGAAGAACTTAGCATTAAACATGTTTTAAAAAAGTATCCATATCAAATGAGTGGGGGAGAAAGACAAAGAGTTGCTGCTGCTAGAGCCATTATAACTAATCCAAGTATCATTTTAGCAGATGAACCAACTGGGGCTCTTGATTCTAAATCATCTAAAATGCTTTTAGAAAAATTTAATTATTTGAACCAAGAACTAGATGCTACTATTCTTATGGTAACACACGATGCCTTCACTGCCAGTTATGCATCTCGAGTTATATTTATTAAAGATGGTAAAATATTTAATGAAATAATCCGGGGTAATGATACTCGTAAAGCCTTTTTTGATAAAATCATTGATGTTGTAACTCTTCTTGGAGGAGATTTAAATGATGCTCTTTAAACTATCATTAAAAAATATCCGTAAAAGTTTTAAAGATTATACTATTTATTTTTTTACTCTAATTTTAGGAGTTGCAATATTTTATGTTTTTAATGCTATTGAAAGTCAAACAGTTTTATTAAATGTTACTGCCACGACTAGAGATATAATAACGCTCATGACTAATATGCTTTCAGGTGTAAGTGTATTTGTATCATTAATATTAGGTCTATTAATTATTTATGCTAGTAGATTTTTAATTAAACGAAGAAATAAAGAATTTGGTATTTACCTAACATTAGGAATGAGTAAAAGAAAAATATCGACTATTTTATTTATTGAAACTTTGTTTATTGGTATTATTTCTTTATTTGTTGGTCTTTTTATCGGAGCCATCTTATCCCAAGTTATGAGTTTACTAGTTGCTAATATGTTTGAAGCAGACATGACTAAATTTACTTTTATCTTCTCTAAAAGTGCCTGTATTAAAACATTATTATATTTTAGTATCATGTATTTAATTGTCATGATCTTTAATGTCATAAATATTAGTAGATGTAAACTAATTGATTTAATCAATCATAGTAAGAAAACCGAAAAAGTTAAATTAAAGAATCCTGTTCTTTGTATAATAATATTTATTATTGCTATAATTATGCTTGTATATGCTTACTATAAAGTGACGATTGATGTTGAATCTTTGCGTACTCCAGATAAAATATTTATTCCTATAATTTTAGGATGCATTTCGACATTCTTGATATTCTGGTCCCTATCCGGACTAATATTAAAAATAGTTAAATCTATTAAAGGCCTTTATTATCGAGGATTAAATAGTTTTATCTTAAAACAAATAAGTAGCAAGATAAATACGACAGTTGTCTCAATGACTATCATTTGCTTGATGTTATTTGTTACAATTTGTGTTCTATCAAGTTCCTTATCAATTAAAAATTCTATGTCTATCAATTTAGAAGAGCTAGCTCCAGTGGATATTGCCCTAACAAAAACCCGAAATATAACTGCAGAAAAAGCCCAAGAATATGGTTATAATACAGCTTATATAGAAGACTCATTCTTGCCAATTACTGATTCTCTATCTAAATTAGACTTTGATGTTTCTAAGTATTTAAAAGATATGGTAACAGTTCATTATTATGTTGATGAAGCTCTAACAGTTGAAAAAACGCTAGGAAGTTACTATGAAGAAACTAAAAAAACATTGCCTTTCTTAACATATAATATGCCTGAAGAAATCGTAACTGTTAGTGAATACAATGAAGTTGCCAAACTTTATGGTAATGAAACTTTTACTTTGGATGAGGATAAATATATAATAATTGCTGATTATGATAGTATGATTGAAGTCAGAAACGAGGCATTAAAAAGAAATACTCCAATTACTTTATTGGGTAAAACATATTATCCGAAGTATTCAGAATGTCAAAATGGTTTTATTGCTATTTCTAGTAATCATATAAATGCTGGTATTATCATTGTTCCAGATAGTGCAGTAGATGATTCATTATTGGAAAGAGAATCCTTAATTGCTAATTATAAAGCAAGTGATGATACCGGTAGAAAAAATATCGAAGAAGTAATTATTAACTTAGCAAATCATCCTTATATATCTAGTACTAATCTAGAAGCCTCAACCAAATTGAGTATTTATGAATCCAGTGTTGGTCTTGGGGCAATGGTTACATTTATTGGCTTATATTTAGGAATAATCTTCTTAATATCAAGCGCAGCAATATTAGCCTTAAAAGAATTATCTGAAAGTACTGATAATATCGATCGCTACAAAATGCTTCGTAAACTAGGAGTAGAAGAACATATGCTTAACAAAGCCTTATTTATGCAGATATTTATTTTCTTTATCTTTCCACTTATCTTAGCAATAATTCATTCCATTTTTGGTATCGAATTTTGTAAATTTATTCTTGAAACATTTGGAGATGAAGAAATGACTAAATCGATTACGATGACAGCCATATTCCTAGTTGTTATTTATGGTGGTTATTTCCTAATCACTTATTATTCAAGTAAGAATATAATAAGGAATAGATAATGTTTGAAAAATTTGTTGATTGGTTTTGGGTATTTATTCCTTTCTTAATACTGTTCCTATTCTTTATTATTCTGGCTATTGTAAGAAGGAATAAAAAGTAAAGAAAAACTACTAGAGGAAATGAAAACTAGTAGTTTTTTGTTTTGCTATAATAATCTACTTATAGAAACGCAAGCAGAATAATTATCATTAGGAACTAGTTCAAAATCAATTTCCGAAGTGTTAATTAATCTGAAACTTGTTCCGCCCTTTGCTTCAAATATTGCATTACCACTAAGAGTTCCTGTATCACAGCAAGTTAGTTTGTTGTGAGTAGAAGAGTGAGCAATCAAAATGTCTTCTGGCCAAAATTGATGGAATTCAACACCTAAAGTTTTAGGTTCGCAATCATGCTCATTTTTATTCCTGTTTCTTGCATTTATCCACCAGTGTATTGTATAAATACCATCTTCTGGAATATAGAAATCACCAGTAGCAGAATTATAAGTAATCTTATTTGATAAATTAGTAGTTTGGAATAGTAATGGATTAGCAGCTGGAACCACAGAATTGGTTTCATCGTGCACCATTGCATAACTATCTAAAGCTGTTCCAGGTCCTGCTGGTCCAGTAGCGCCTGTAGCGCCCGTTGCCCCAGTAGCGCCAGTAGCACCAGTAGGTCCTTGAGG
>DVHV01000092.1 GCA_018711775.1 Candidatus Onthocola stercoravium
TTAATCATTGACTTTAGTTAATTCTTAGTGTTAACTGCATAGACAACTCACTCCTTCAAAAATATTTTTGAAAGGATGGATTTATTTATGGAAGTTATTTATCCAAAAGCATGTGGTGTTGATGTTCACAAAACTTTTATTGTCGCAGTCATATGTGACTCAACTAACCAAATACCTAAATATTTTAAAAAACGTTTTTCTACCTTCAATAACAGTTTAATTGATTTTAGAAAGTGGCTTTTAGAAAATGACTGTCAAAATGTATGTATGGAATCTACCGGAAAGTATTATGTTCCTGTATACAATGCATTAGAAAATCATATTTCTAATGTCGTCGTTGCCAATCCTAAATGGGTTAAATGTATCAAAGGTGAGAAAGACGATAACAAGGATGCAAAATGGATTGCAGACTTGTTTAAGTTAGGTATTGTTCGTTCTAGTTTTATTCCTTATAAAGACTTTAGAGTCTTAAGAGAATTTACTAGATATCTTTACAAACTTACCTGTAATAAAACATCTGAAAAGAATAGATTTACTAATGCTCTTACCGTTGGTAATTGCAAACTTGATATGGTTTTCACTGATATCTTTGGAAAATCTAGTCAAGATATCATTGATATCATCTTAAACAATGATTCTTTTTCAGATGAAGATATTATAAATTGTCTTCGTAAAAATTGCAAATCATCTAAAGAAGACATTTTATCTGCTATTACTGGTATTACTTTTACTAATGAACAAAAACTAAGAATTAAACTTATCAAAGATCACATTGATTATTTAACTAACGAAATTAATAATTTAAGAGAAATTGTAGATACTTTAGTTGCACCTTATGAAGATTATATTAATCTTCTTATGACAATTCCTGGTATTGATAGAAATTCTGCAATTACTATTATTTCTGAAATAGGAACTGATATGTCACAATTCTCTAACCATCATAGACTTGTTTCTTGGGCTGGGCTTGCTCCAGGTTGTAATGAGTCTGCTGGTAAAAAGAAATCTGTTAAAATATCTCGTGCTGGTGTTTATCTTAAACCTTGCTTAATTGAGGTCGCACATTGTGCTGTTCAAGATAAAACTAATACTTACTATGCTAATAAATTTAATAAGATTTCTAAACGCCGTGGTAAGAAGCGTGCCATCATTGCTATTGCTAGAAAGATTTTAGTTGCTATCTATCATATGCTATCTACTGGAGAGACTTGGAATCCTCGTGATTTAGCATCCAATGAAACTTCTGATAAGGATAGATTAAAATATACTAAAAACAACTTTAAACAATCTCTTAAACAATTACTTTCTTTAGGTCTTACATCTGATGAAATACTAGAAGTAGTTAATCAGAATGCCTCTATTTCTGATAGTTAAATTTTGACTTAACTTGGGGTAAGGGGAAGTCTGCCCTTTTTTAGGTTTTTTCCTAAAATAAATTTAGTTTTATTTTTCAGATTATCTTCCTCCATAATTAAAATAATTAGGGTTTAGTATTAATGAATAATCTTCATCATCCGAACGCATGTCAATATAGCCCACAATAAAATCTCTGGGTATTATATAATTAGCATCTTCTTCTTGGTTCCAACCGTAAAAATCATTTGTAGTAACCAAATAATCTATATCTTCTTTTTCACAACCAATTATAACCATTTCATCAGTATTTCTTATATTATTTCCTCTTTCTTCTTTAATAAAGTTATAAGGGTCTTTAATCATTTCTGGTGTTATTTCTATTGTAGTACTCCATAAATGTTTATCTGCCATTAAAAGACCTTCTTCGAGAATCTTATCTCCACTTCCTTGTTCTGTTATATGATAAAAATATTTCATATTATCAAAATCTAAATTAGAAAAAAAATCTATTATTGATATATCCATACTTATAATCCTTTCTATATTAATTATATCACAAATTATTTTTTAGCATTAGCTTTTCGATGAAATACAAAAGCAATTAAGATTGGAATACAAATAGCCACAGGTATTAAATAACGCATATGAGCATTTAATGGAGAAATTAAGCAAACGATAATTCCCATGTATAATGGTGCACAATAAGCTAATAATTCATGGTATCTTTTATATAAAAGATAAATTGTTATAGCAATTAATGCCCAAGTATATGTTGAACAATAGTAAATCTTACCAAGTATTGGGATTTTACTTAAAGTATCACTCATATTATATATGAATTCACGAGCTGCATGAGTTGATGTATTAAAAGATATATCAAGATATCCAGCATTTACTCTAGTATTATCTTCTATTTCAAAGAAACCTAAGCCTTCTTCGATACTATTAAGCATCCCCGGATAAAAATAGCCATAAGTATTATTTAAAGTGGCATCAACATAAGTTCCAGGGTGTTTTAAAAACATTGTAAACCATGTTTTAAAATAGTTTAATAATTCTTCAGTAGTTGCATTGCTTTTAAATTTCCACTTTATTGGATCACTTTTATTAGGATTGTATAGCTCTCCTAATTCAGTGATATCTACAGCAAATAAATTTTCTATCGCTTCTTTTTCTTCTTCATTTAAATCATCAGGATAATTTTTCAAATATCTAGCGGTTTGCTGTAAAGGAATTGACAACATTTCTCTAACTGAAGCATGATTTACATCGAGTACTTGATATATTAAAATATTATAACCTATTTGAAATACTATAACTATGCCAAATATGATAGATATTCTTTTAAATATTAAAGTAACTTTCTTACGATAATATAAAATCAGAGTGATTAATGATATAACAACAATATAAATACCTGTGTTACGTAAAAGTATTAATAAAATATAAAGTAATGTTAATATAATATATGTAGATTTATTGTGATTATTTTCTAATACTAAGTTATTATATTGAAATACAAATATTAGTAAACTAGTTAAATAAAATAGTGTATCTTTTATGTAAGTGACAGAATATAAAGATAATAATGGGAAGGCAGCATAGAAAATAATTATAATATTGTATAAAAAGTTAGGTATTTTTAGTTTAGATAAAACTTTTATCGTATATGAATAAACAAAGGCATTAAAAAGCATTTGAATAATTATAAATAAAGATATACCAAAATTATCATTTATTAGAAATCGACCTAAATCAGTAAGAAGTCCCATAATAATACTTAAGAATGCCGGATGGTGATTGGACATTGCTCTAATACCATAATACATATCAAGTTGCCAAAATCCATCCCAAGTGACAATACCTGGATAAAAAATAACAAAATAAATAAGACTAATAAAAAATGTTAAAATAAACATTGATAAAAAAGGATGCCTTCTAAAGATAGAAAGTTTTTGGGGGTTGTGATATTTATAATTATCAAGACAAGAATATAAAGAAAAAATAACCAGCCAAAATAAAGAACACCAAAAGATGAAAGATATTAAAATATCAATTATTTCTAATGGTTTAGTAAAAGGAATAAAAATAGAAGAGTATTTATCGTAAATTATTCCTACTACCATAAATAATGCTAAAATAATAGCAGTAATAAAAGAATATTTTTTTAATTTTGTCTTGTTCATAAATATCGCCATAAAAATTGTACTATCTAGTTATAGTTTAGTCAATATTGACCAAAATAAAACGGTAATTTCTTACCATTTTATTAAATGTTTTCATTTTTTATTGAATCAACTATATTTTTTCTTTTTATTTTACGAACACTAAACATAGTTATTAAGAATATTAAAACTAGTACAACTGCTATAGCAGCAATTAAATAATTAGTAGGATATGGAATTATCATTGATTTTGAAATTATATCCATCATTTTTAAGGCTTCTCTAATAAACCAAATGATAATCATGGAAATAGGTATGGAAAAGAATAAAACTTTTAGACCTAAAAATGTACCTTCAAGAATTAACATTTTATTTAAGCCTTTTTTACTTAGGCCAATACTTCTTAAGACAGAAAATTCTTTTTCTCTAGTTTCTATATTAGCATTTATCGAACTAAATACTGTTGTAATACTTATTAAAGCAATAAATGTTAAAATGGAATAAAGAATAAAGGCTATAGATATGGCTACCATTTTATTTTCGTATTTCCAATACTCATAATTATCATAACCTATGTTTATATTGGGATTTTCTTCAATTATTTTAGTCATTTCTCGGTCAAACTCTTGATAGTGTTCAGAGTTAATACAAATTTCATATAATTGATGTGTAGTTATAGTGCTTGGCATAGCATTTTTAATATATGTAAATGTATCAAAGTCGACGATTAAAGCAGGGTTATTTAAATTGAAATAAGAAAATTCATTAGTTAAATATAAATTTGATATAGTCAGATAAGATGGATTATTTATGTATTCATAAGTATCTGTTTCTGGATGATATATTGTTTCATTAGTATTTAATTCTATTTGTATGTTAGGATTATTTATAAATGCATTATAAGGAACTGTTTCATTAGTGTCTGGATCTTTAGTATAAGCATTATTTACTAATATCCCAAAATAATTATTAGAAATTTTTAACTTATTTAAATAAGCATTATATGTTTTATCATCTAATCCGTATAATTGGAGATAGTAATAGTTATCATCAGGATTATTTTCAATAAATTCAACTGTTAAATATTCTTTATTGCTGAAAAATAGGTATTCATTTTGATAAATTACTATTTCATCTATTGCAGAAATATCTGATATTTCTTGTAAAATTTCAGGACTAGTAGTAGGAACTTGAATGTAAATATCATATTCTTCTTCAAAATTAGTAGCATAATTTACTAAAATATATTTTATTAATGTAGCAAATGTTATAAAAAGGATAACGGAGATACATAAAGAAATTGTACTCGATGTAAATTTATGGCGATTTCTTTTCATATTTTTGTATGCTACTTCTCCTTCAACTCCAAAAACTTTTTTGATTAAAGGATAATTTTCTTTGCTTCTTCTTATTTTATAAACATTATTTAGGCGAATTGCTTCCATTGGAGTTACTAGGCTTGCTTTGATGGCTGGATATAAGGCCGATGCAAATATAGTTAGCAATATAAAAATTAAAGAAATTATAATAAATTCCGGATATAAATATAGTTGGTATGGAACAATTAAATCGGCGAGGATTTTGTTAAAAATAGCAAGTATACCTGAAACTAAAAGAAAACTTAATATAATACCTAAAGGAATAGCAATGATACTTAACATACAGGCTTCAACCATAACCATTTTAAATATTTGTTTTTTACTTGCTCCGATACTTCGCAAGGTACCAAATTGTTTTTTGCGTTCAGATAAACTTATAGTAAAAGCATTGCGAACTATTAAAACACAAAAAACACTTACAACTATTAAAATAGTTGAAAATATAGCATAAACACCAAACTTTGTGCTTAGTAAATGAAATTCACCATTTGCTTGCAATAATGAATCATTAATTACGGCATTATCATAAATAACCGCTCCACCAGGATTAGATATTTTTTGCAAATCAAGGGAACTTGCTATTTCATTAATTTTACTATAGGCATTTCTAGTTGATTTAAAAGTTATTAGAAAAGTTGTTAGAGAAGAATCACTAAATGAGCCAAACGTGTAGGCATAAAAATTATCGCCATCATATCTTTCATGATTTAAGGGAGTACTAGTAAATATACCAACAATTTTTTTGTTGTTTATAGTATCACCAATGGCATAATTTTCCTTTTGAGCAAATTCTGATGATATTATAATTTCGTTATCACTATTTGGAAAACTGCCTTGTAAATTTAAAAAATAATTTTTAGCATTTTCGGAAACTGTTATAAAATTTATTTGATAGTCATTAGAATTTATAGTATTTATAGTTTGCATTAAAGCAATTTCTTTTATATCAGAATTGTTATTTAAAGTGTCTATTGTTGAAAATTCTAAATCATATAGTTTTAAATGTTGGGGGCCGGAATATTCAATTGTTTCATCAACAGTTTTCTTTCTAATTGTTGATGCTCCAAGGCCAAGTGAAAAAATAAGAGTAGTCATTAAGACAATGCTTATTATTGTAATTAAGGATTTCTTTTTGTTTAACTTTAAGTATCGATAAGTAAGTTTATTTAGGATTTTCATTTTAGCACCTTATCACTAATTATTTTACCATCAGCAATAGTTATGATTCTATTGGCATATTTGGCAAGATTTTCATCATGGGTTACCATAATTATAGTTTGATCAAATAATTCGTTGGCACTTTTAAGTAATTCCATTACTTCAATACTGTTTTTACTATCCAAGTTACCTGTCGGTTCATCTGCAAGAATAATGCTAGGTTTAGTTATAAGAGCTCTACCGATTGACACTCTTTGTTGTTCACCGCCGGATAGTTCGTTTGGTAAGTGTTTAAGACGATTTTCTAAGTTTAGAAGTTTAATTATTTCTTGTAAGTATGCATCATCAATAGATTGTTTGTCAAGGTCAAGGGGTAAAGTTATGTTTTCCTTGACGTTAAGTGTTGATATTAGATTGTAAAATTGATAAATAATGCTAACTTCTGTTCTTCGTAAATGTGATTGTGATTCATCGTTTAAAGAGTAAATGTCAACATCATTTACTAAAACTTTACCGCTGGTTGGTGTATCAACTCCGCCGATCATGTGTAAAAGAGTTGATTTACCACTACCTGATGCCCCGAGTATAGCAATAAATTCTTTCTTTTCAACTGTAAATGAAACGTCATCAACCGCTTTAACCAAAGTATCTCCTTTGCCATAAGTTTTTGTTAAATTTTGGACTTTTAATATACTCATACTTCCTACTCTCCTTATAATTATTATATCTAATTATCAACTATTTGAAAATGTTTTTGTATTTTTTTTATAAACTATGTATTAATTTTACATATTTGGATATAATAATAATGTAATACATGCTTGAATTAAATTGAAAGTTCCCCCGAGTTTTGCAGTAACCTCTATTACACATAATGCTTGAGT
>DVHV01000093.1 GCA_018711775.1 Candidatus Onthocola stercoravium
CTCCATAGACCAACTTCGGATGGTCGCCACCCTACTATTTTTGCTCTATTATTTATAAATTTTTTATCAAGTTAATAATTATTATTTAAGTTATTAAGTATCTCAACTATATTTTCTTCACCCCCCTTTAGTTGATAAATTAATTATACCAAGCAAATGTATGTGTGTCAATTTTTTTTATTAATTAAAGCAATTTCCTATAAGATAAAAAATCTTCAGTCCACACGGGATACCGAAGATCTATCAAATAAATTTTATAGTATAAAATATAATGTGCCAATATCAGTTAGCAAAAGTACCCCATAACCTAAATAGATTAGGTCAAAATTATTGCTTCTTTACAATATAAAAGCTTATTTTTTACATCTATTATTCCATATTGTGTAACAAATGAACTAAATCAAAAACATCACATAATGAAAATACAAATCATTAAAACTTAAAATATTGACATTAATATTTATTAATGATATAAAATAACCATAGAAATTTTTATAAATTGAAAGGGTGTAAAAATGAGCCAAGAACGTTATACTTACAAACAAATTCTTTTAGGAATTAGAAATGAACATTTGCAATTAAATAAGCAATTGGAAGAGTTAAAAGCATATATTAAAGTATTTGATAAACATGTTATAGATTATTTTTTTCAGGTATGGAATTCTTCAACAGATAAAAATCCTGAATTACTTATTCACATAATTAGAAACAATAGAAAAGTAAGAACTTTCATAAAAAGACTATTTAAATACTGCGACTATAGTAATGCCGCATTAATGGTAAGGGACAACAATGGTTGTTATTATCCATTAAATGAACATAGCATGGGATTACGTGTTTCACCAGATGCCAAAGATGAATTTTCAAAACTAGCAAATGAAATTTTAGATTTAGATATTGGACATGAAATGAATGATTTTAATTTAATTACCACTTTTGATAAAGGCACATTTAAAAAATTAATAGTTATGCTTTATCAGCTAAAAATTAATTTAGATTCTGATGATAAATCTTTAGCTATGAGATATTATGGAAGAGATGATGTATTAAGATTTTCATCTAGAATAGATACTCCAACTTATTTAACTCAAGATACTTTAGACTACTTATTAAATGCCGATTTTCCTTCAGAAAGTTTTTCAGAATATCACCAAAGAATAATAGAAAATGCTCCGAGCGATGTAGATATAGTAGTACCAGAAGAACTTTCCAAAATGAGTGGTGGCTATTTAAAAATTAATGAAGATGGAAATAAACTTGTTCTTACTAAAACTAAAAATCCAAGAAGATAGTCAATATTTTACATCTATTATTTTTCCAAAATTTATAGTATAATTAATTAAGGTGATATGAATGCAAATAATTCAATATATAATTATAGCCATAGTTTTGATAATAATATCTTTAGTTATAGTAAAACTATCTAAAAGAGATTTTAACATCGAAGCTAACAAATTAATTACCTACCTAGGTGGTAAAGACAATATTGTTAATGCTGAATGTAATATGTCAAGATTTAAAGTAATCTTAAAAGATGTATCTCTTGCTAACAAAGATGCTATTCAAAAACTTGGAGCTAAAGGAATCGTCGAAATTGACAATCAATTAAAAATTATATTTGGTAAAAACGCTAAACAACTAAAAAAGTATATCGAAGAAATTCTCTAAGATATACTTTTTTATATTCTTTCAATATCAACAATATCTGTTATTCTAATTAAATTACCATCTAGAGTTAATAAATTTATATTGGTTTTTCCAACTATTTCTTTTTCTACTACCGCATCTTTTAATGTAATTCTTACCTTACTTTTATAAACATGATTTCGTGATGCAAATATTTCATTAATTTTTTTATTTACATCAACTGGATTTATACTCCTACTATCCTTATCACTTCGAAATAGATCTTGCACATTATCTATTTTTTTATTTATAGGATTAGCATATACTCTTGGCTTTTCCATCTATTCCACCTCACTATATTGTATGATAAATTTAGAAAATAAACACATACTAAAAGTATGAAAAAAGTTATAAACAGCTCATTACTATTATTTATACCACTTTTAATAATTATGATTATCAGTTTTATGGATATGCAAAATGCCAAATTACTAAGTGACATTTATGAAAAAAACTTAATAAAGCAAGTAATTTGGTACATCGCTGGGTTTCTAATTTTATTAATAATTAGCAAAGTAAATATCCATACCATTTTAAAATATTCTAAGTATTATTATTGGTTGTCGATAATCCTATTAGTTCTTGTTTTATTCTTTGGAAAAGAGACTAATGGAGCAAGAGCTTGGTTTAACTTTGGCATCCTTTCTTTCCAGCCTAGTGAACTTACTAAACTTACTTTAATTTTATATTTAAGTGATATAGCATCCCGGAGTAAACCTGACTTTAAACTTATTTTAAAAGTGACTATTCTTACCATCATTCCTTCAATTTTAGTGTTTTTAGAACCTGACACTGGAGCCATTATCTTTTATCTTTTAAGTGCCATAACTATTCTTTTCTTTGCTCCCATAAAAAGATATTGGTTTTTAATACTTGCTGGAATAATCCTCTTAATTGGTGGTACTTTTATAATACTTTATATCTATAATCGAGATCTTTTAATTAATCTAATTGGCACCAGTTTTTTCTACCGAATTGAACGTCTTATAACCTTCCAGACGGAATCTAGTTATCAATTAGAAAATGCTCTCATCGTAATTGGATCTGCATCCCTTTTTGGTACAGGCCTAAATAAAATATCTTTATATATACCGGAAGCCCCAACCGATTTTATCTTTGCCTTTACCACCGGTAACTTTGGTATTATCACTGGCTTTTTAATTCTCTTATGCTACTTACTAATTGATTTATTTTTAATTAATCAATATTTAAAACAAAAGAACAAAAAAATAAAACTAGTTTTAATTAGTTTTATTAGTATTTTTTTCTTCCAACAAATAATTAATATTGGCATGAATTTGGGATTACTCCCTATTATTGGTATACCCCTTCCATTCCTATCCTATGGTGGCACAACTATTATTATCTACTTTTTATTCTTAGGTATAATATTGAGTCTACTTAAGAAAAGTTATTAATATGGTTGATAATAACTATAACTACTGCTGTAGTATGGTCCTGGATATGGACGTGGTGGATATGGTGGATATGGATATGGTTGGTATGGATATGGTGCTACATTATAAATTGGTCTAGGTCTTGTAAGCCCTACTGCTGCTCCTCCCACTAACGCTCCTGTTAAAAAAGGGAAAACAAATCTATCTTGATTATCAAACCTTGGATTTCTATTAAATCTTGGATACATAAAGAAAACTCCTTTCACTCATAATGTATGAAAGAAGTTTTTTTTGTTTAGTTTAATCGCCTAGTAAACCTAAGTAATAATTTTTCTTTCCCTTCTTGATAAGTAATACTTTTTCTTCAATAGCATCACTCTTAGTTATTACTTTGTCTAAGTCTGTACATTTAGTATTATCGATACTTATTGCTCCACCACTAATCATTTCTCTTGCTTCTCTTTTGCTACTAACAATTTTGTTATCGACAAGTAGATCAATTAAATTAGTATTATCACTTACATCAAATCTTGGTACATCATTGATTGAAGAAATAATTTCATCAGCCTTTAAGCTCCAAATCTTATCTGAGAATAAACATTCACTAATATTTAATGCTTTATTGTATTCATCTTCACCATGTAAGAAAGTAATAATTGCTTTAGCAAGTGCTTTTTGAGCCTTTCTTTCTTCTGGATGTTCTTTTAAACTAACTTCTAATTCTTCAATTTCTTCCTTACTTAAGAAAGTAAGTTTCTTTAAGTATTCAATTACTTTAGAGTCTTCTGTATTAATTAAATATTGGTAAAAAGCATAACTAGATGTTTTATTTATATCAAGCCATAATGCTTCTCCAGATTCACTCTTACCAAATTTAGTTCCATCAGCTCTTGTAATTAGAGGAACAGTAAAACCATAACATTTAACTTCTGGACCATGAATCTTTCTAATAAGTTCCAAACCTGATGTAATATTTCCCCATTGATCTTGGCCACCGACTTGCATAGTTACACCATAATTTTCATATAACTTCAAAAAGTCAATTGACTGCAGGATCATATAAGAAAATTCTGTATAAGTAATACCGATATCAAGTCTTCTTTTAACCGTATCTTTAGCAAGCATGTAATTGATATTAAAGTGTTTACCATAATCTCTTAAAAAATCTATTGCATTCATTTCACATAACCAATCGGCATTATTAACAATTGTTATTTCTCTTCCAAGCAATGTACTTATTTGTTTTTTAATACGATCAATATTATGTTCAACTGCTTCTTTGCTAATCATAGGTCGTTCCACATTAGGTTTAGGGTCGCCGATTAAACCTGTTCCTCCCCCTGCTATAAGAATTGGTGTGTGTCCAGCATCCATAAGTCTTTTGGCAATAGCAATAACTGTACAGTAATGACCAATATGCATGCTATCTCCCGTTGGGTCTACTCCAATATAAAACTTAAGTCCTCCCTTATTAATTGCTTCTTCCACATCCGGACTAGTTACATCATTGATAAGTCCTCGCCATTTTAAATCTTCAAATGTAGTCATTTTCTTTCCTCCCTCAAAATTAAAAAAGAATGGTCCCCAAGGAGTGCATAAAAGCACGGTACCATCCTTATATTTAACTTTATTCTTTTAACGCAAGATTACGTTTCAGCTCCAGAGTCGTAAATTCCATCACCGCTGATTACATGTATTATATCATATGCTAAATAATTAATTCAAGCATTTTTATTCATTCCTAGAATTAAATTGTAACTTCCCGTTTGTTTTGGAACGGGA
>DVHV01000094.1 GCA_018711775.1 Candidatus Onthocola stercoravium
TACATTAAATTTCTTTCCAACTTCTTCAAGTGTATGACAAGTTCCATCGATAAGCCCAAATCTAAGTTCCAATACTTCTTGTTCTCTTGCTTGTAAAGACATAAGAACTTCTTTAATTTCTTCTTTTAAAATTTCATTTTCAGTATATTCTTCTGGAGATAAACTAGATTCATCTTTCAAGAAATCTCCTAAATGTGAATCTTCTTCTTCCCCAATAGGAGTTTCTAAAGATACTGGTTCTTGACTAATTTTTAAAACTTCTCTTACCTTTTCAATACCGACACCCATTTTCTTCGCAATTTCTTCTTCAGTAGGTTCTCTATTTAATTCCAAAGTAAGTTGTCTTTGAACACGTGACATTTTATTAATCGTTTCAACCATATGAACAGGTACCCTAATAGTTCTAGCTTGATCAGCTAATGCTCTAGTTATCGCCTGACGAATCCACCATGTAGCATAAGTTGAAAACTTATATCCTTTATCATAATCAAATTTTTCAACAGCCTTCATAAGCCCAATATTTCCTTCTTGAATTAAATCAAGAAACAATAAACCTCTACCAACATATCTTTTAGCAATACTTACAACCAAACGCAAATTTGATTCAGCAAGTATTCTTTTGGCTTCTTCATCCCCGGCAGCTACTCTTTGAGAAATTTCCATTTCCTCAGTACTTGAAAGCAAAGAAATTCGTCCAATCTCTTTTAAATACATCCGTACAGGATCATTTATATTAACATCCTTTGTAATATCTTCATCATTTAAAATAATTTCTTCTGCTTCTTCTCTTGGTTTAATTCTAGCTTCACCATTACTTGAATCGACATCAGCTTCTGCAACTACTTCAATTTTATTTTCAACTAGTTTATTATAAAGATTATCTAAAGCATCACTATCAATTTCTAATCCTTTTAATTCTTCCGCTAGTTCCTCATAAGTAATAAAACCTTTTTCTTTCCCTTTAGTAATTAAACTATTTTCTCTTTCTTCTAAAGTTTTAATTTCGTTCATATTTCACACTTCCTTTTTTAATTCTGTTAACCTTGCAATTAACTCAACCTTTTTATTTACATCCAACTCTTTTTTTATTTTTTCTTTTAGTTCCTTTATCTCATCTTTTTTAAGTATTTCCAAAACAACATCTACACAACTATTAAATTCTTCTAAAGAAACTACTGTATTACTATTTAAATTAATTATTTCATTAACATATTCACTTAAATCCTCTTGGGGCATTACATAAGTAATAAAATCCGCTAGATTAATATTATTATGGACATTATTATAATAAACTATTTCACTTACTAACGTTCTTTCTTTCTTTTCCTTAAAATATCCCAAGCGATTCTTATAAATAGTTATATAAGTTGGATCACACATCATCGAAAACAAAATCTTACTCACCGCAATATCATATTTACTTAATCTTGGCTTTTCTACCTGCCTTGTATCGGTCATAACTTTTTTAGTTTTATTAACCATATCATTCTTTAACTCTTGTTTTAATATCTCGGCATCAATTTCATAATCTTTGCTTATTTTAGATATAACTAGCTCTTTTGTCAAGTCATCTGCGCTATTTAAACTAAAAATTACCTCTTTTACATACTCTATCAAGTCTTCCATATTATTTAAATTCTTATTATTTTTTAAATATTCCAACTTGAAATCAATATATTTTAAAGCATGTTTAATATTGTCTTTTAAAGCATTAACACCCTTTAATCTTATATATTCATCTGGATCTTTTGCTCCAGTAAGCCTAACAACACGCGTATCAATCTGAGCACTTTGTAATAATTCTCCATTTTTTACTGTAGCATCCATTCCCGCAGAATCATTATCAAGCATCAATATAACAGGAACCTTTAATTTCTTTAAAACATTAATTTGTTCTGTAGATAATGCTACACCCATTAAAGCAACAACATTTTTAATACCTTTAGCACTAAGAGTTATAGCATCCATATTTCCTTCAACTACCACTACTTCTTTAGCATCTCTTATACTCTTACGAGCATTATGATAATTAAATAATATATGGCCTTTTTTAAATATCTCAGTTTCTTTGGTATTCATATATTTCGCAGTATCAGTCTCATTATTAAAAATACGTCCCGTAAATCCAACAACTTGTCCTTTCAAATCTTCAATAGGAATCATTATCCGATTAGTAAAAACATCATATATATCTAAACCAACTTTATTTACCAATCCCAAATTAGCTATTTTATCTAAATCATATTTTTTATTACTTAATACTTTATATAAAGTATCTTTATCACTTAAAGAAAGTCCAATATTAAATTCTCTTATAATAGCCTCATCAATTCCTCGATTTTCCAAATACTTGCGAGCTTTTACACCCTGTTCCGTGAATATATTATTTAAGTAATACTTTTTAGCAAAATCCATTATTTCATAATCATCTTTATTATGAAGAGAATGATCAGTATAATCACTTATATTTAAATTATAACCAATTTTATCAGCTACAATCTTTACCGCTTCGACAAAACCAACATTTTCATATTTCATGACAAATGTAAATACATTACCACCAGTTCTGCAAGTAAAACAATTAAATATCTGTCGCTCCCTTGACACTACTAAACTAGGTGAATGGTCATCATGAAAAGGACAAACAGCTAAATAGTTTTTGCCTCGTTGTTTTAAAGATAAATAATCTGAAATTATATCGACAATATCTGCTCTTTCCAAAATGGCACTGAGCTCTTCATCTTTAATATATGCCATATCTTCCCCTCTACCTATTATATAATCATGCTAGTACTACTTTTCCTTTGTGCAAATTCAAAAATCGTCATTATTTTACCATTTTTGAGTCAATTTATCAAGTATTGGAGCGAAAAAACTTAAAATTAAGGCACTAATAAATACTCCTTCATTAATATCTATCCATATTGTAGCTATAGCACTAAACAAACCTAACATAACTCCATATAAAATCATCGCCACTTTATTATGAGGTGTACTAATAGAATTAACATTTAAAAATATCAAACCTAAAATAGCACTACTATAATGAAATATAGCAATATCAATACCACTAAATATCAAAGAACAAACAATAAAAACTAACAAACTTATTATAGCTATAGTCTTTTTATAATTACTAATAAAAACAAATATAATCAAAACTATTAAGCCAAATATAATATTAGTTGATGCTATTCCACCAATATTACGTCCCCACAATAAATCCCAATAATTTAAAGAATATATATTTAATTCTTCGCTAGGATTTAAATAAGTAAATTCCCCAAATAGAATAATAAGCAACACAATAAACAATTTACAAAAAGCTATTTTATTAAACTTAACTTTATA
>DVHV01000010.1 GCA_018711775.1 Candidatus Onthocola stercoravium
ATTTTTCGCCATAAAATGGGAATTTTCTCATTAAAACTAAAATTTTTCTTATTACGGGAACTTTCAATTTAATTCAAGCCTTTCTACTAAATTTATGGTATATTAATAATGGATGGTGATTATAATGAATGAAGTAACAAAAACTTTATGTGAAAGAAGAAGTATTAGAAAATTTAAAAGTGACCAAATACCTATGGAAACTCTTGAAGAAATATTAAAATGTGGTACCTATGCTCCAAATGGCAAAAGTAAACAAAGTGCTAGAATCGTTGTTGTCCGCAATCGTGATACTATCGAAGCAATTGCCAAAATAAATGGTAGCTTTGTAAACAAACCTGGACTAAATCCTTTTTATGAAGCACCAACTCTATTAATAGTATTTGCTGATAAAAATGTATCAACATATGTCCAAGATGGTTCTGCAGTTATCATGAATATGCTTAATGCTGCCTTCTCTCTCGGTATTGATTCATGCTGGATTCATCGTGCCAAAGAAACTTTTGAAACCGACTTCGGTAAAGAACTTATGCAAAAATGGGGCCTTGATGAAAACTACGAAGGCATCGGCAATATAGTCTTAGGATACAGAGATTGTCCTATACCACCAGCAGCACCTCGCAAAGAAAATTACATTATATTTGATTAAAACAAAATATTGTTCTTTTTTTATGCTCAATTATGGTATAATTCTATGTATGAGGTAAATAATGAAAAAAGAACGTAAATCACTTATATTTAGTATGTTTATTAATTTAACTGTCTCTATTTTAAAAATTATCGGTGGTCTATTCCTAGGTAGCTATACTTTAGTTACCACTGGTTATTACACATTATGTGACTTTGCTGAAGAAACACTAGCCTTCATCGGTAGCCTCATCGGTCACAAAAGAGCAAACAAAAAGCACCCATTTGGATATGGCAAAACAGAATATATTGCTCAAACACTTGTGGGAGTTATATTCATATTTCTAGCTATCTATATCTTTATAAGATCATTACATCTAGAATATTCTCAAGCCAATCCAATAATTGCTTTTGTAATTCTATCAGTTACTCTAATGCAATTTTTAAATTCTAATTACCTACTACAAATTGGTAAAGATATTCACAGTCAAATGTTATTTGCATCATGTCACAGTTCATATTATGATGCCTTACTTACAATTATTTCCTCACTATTTATTTTTTTAAGTGTGTGGGTTTCATTTTTTGATTATCTTGGAGTTTTATTAATAATTATCCTTATTTTCTATAAAGGCTTACGTATAATATTTGATAATATAATATTAATAAATGGCCAAAACGACAATTCTGATAAGATAACCAATAAAATCAAAAGCATTGTTAAAAAAACTAAAGATGTCACATTCTCTTCCATATCTTTAGTAAATGTTAAAAATTATTATTGTGTAACAGTTGAAATTGGCGTTGAAGACGCTCTTACTATGGGGGAATTACTACGTCTAGAATTCTACCTACGTAACCAAATCCATCAAAGTATTAAGACAATTAAAACTATCGATTTTGAAATATTAAAAAAATAGCACTAAGGAGTGATACACTTGTTAAAATTAAATAACATCAAAAAAAACTATGAAACAGGCAATGAGTCTGTTAAAGCCTTAAAAGGTATCAATATCGAATTTCGTGAAAACGAATTCGTTTCTATTTTAGGTCCATCCGGCTGTGGAAAAACTACTCTACTTAACATCATCGGCGGACTTGATCACTATACTTCCGGTGACCTAATCATCGATGGCATCAGCACTAAAAAGTATAAAGACCGTGACTGGGATACTTACCGTAATCATCGTATTGGTTTTGTTTTCCAAAATTATAACCTTATTACTCATCAATCAGTGTTATCCAATGTTGAACTTGCCCTAACCCTTTCTGGCGTTGACAAACAAACTAGAAGAAAAAAAGCCATCGAAGTTTTAGAAAAAGTTGGCCTAAAAGATCAAATGTATAAAAAGCCTAACCAAATGTCCGGAGGCCAAATGCAAAGAGTTGCTATAGCTAGAGCCTTAGTAAATGATCCAGACATCCTACTTGCTGATGAACCAACCGGTGCTCTAGATACTAAAACCAGTGTTCAAATCATGGAAATATTAAAAGAAATTTCCAAAGACCGTTTGATAATCATGGTTACTCATAACCCTGAACTTGCTCAAAAATATTCAACTAGAATAATTAACCTACTCGATGGTGAAGTAACCAGTGACTCTAAGCCTTACAGTTCTAAAAAAGAAGAAGAAAAAGAAAAAATTAAAGAAGAAAAGAGAAAAGCCAAGAAAACTTCTATGTCCTTCCTAACAGCCATGAACTTGAGTTTAAATAACTTGATGACTAAAAAAGGAAGAACTATTCTTACTGCTTTCGCTGGTTCCATCGGCATCATCGGTATAGCCTTAATTCTTTCTATCTCTAATGGCGTTCAACAATATATAAACAACGTTGAAGAAGAAACATTAACTAGTTATCCGTTGACAGTCCAAGAAGAAACTGTAGAAATATCCGATTTAATTACCACATTACAACCAGATGCAGACAAAGAAGTTCATGAAGATGGCAAAATATATTCTAATGATGTCATGAGTGAAATGATGGCTACAATGTCTGCTAAAGTTCAAAGCAACAATCTAGAAGCTTTCAAATCATACATCGAAAGTGATGAAACTAACATTCAAGATTACACATCAGCAATCAGTTATTCTTATAATCTAAACTTACAAATCTATAAAGATGATACTGATGAAATCGTCCAAGTAAATCCTAATACTGTTTTAAATGAACTTGGCATGTCAATGAATGAAATGCAATCTGCATTCGTATCTACTGATGTTTTCTCGGAAATGTTTGATAGCGAGGAAATGAATAAGCAAATGTATGACTTAATTGCAGGTTCTTGGCCAACTAAATATAATGAAGTAGTTTTAGTAGTAGATGAAAACAATGAAATCAGTGACTTCACATTATATGCTCTAGGTCTAAAAGATTCCGATGAACTATCTGAAATGTATCAAAATATTTTAGATGGTACCCCATTTGAAGTAGAACAAACATCACATGATATTGATGACCTTGTTGGAATGAATTTCAAATTCATTTTAAACTCTGATTATTATGACAAAGAAAACGGCATCTGGGTTGATAAAAGATCAGATGAAAAATACATGAAAGAATTACTGGAAAATGCTGAAGAACTAACAATAACAGGTATTATCAAACCAAATGAAGAATCTGTTGTTGCTTCTACTGCTGGTGGAGTTCTTTACTTAAAAGATTTAAAGGAATATGTTATTAACAAAATAAATGAATCAGACATTGCTAAAGAACAAACTGAAAATCCTGACATCAATGTTTTCACTGGACAAGAATTTAGTGATGAAGAATTCGACGTTAATTCTCTAACACCAGAACAACTTGCCTATTTACAAAGTCTAAGTCCTACCGAAATGGCTCAAGTAATCGAAAATTATGAAAAACAAGCCGGAGCAACTTATGAAGATGTTTTAAATCAAATTGGAGTAATCGATTTAGATAAACCATCATCTATAAACATCTATCCCAAAGACTTCGATTCTAAAGAAGAAATTGTTAATATAATTAATAACTATAATGAAAAAGCTCAAGAAGAAGGACACGACGAAAACGTTATCAACTATAGTGACCTTGTTGGAGTTATGATGAGTGGTGTTTCTACCATCATCGATGTTATAAGTTATGTCCTAATGGCATTCGTTAGTATATCATTAATAGTATCTTCCATAATGATTGGTATAATCACTTACATCTCAGTTCTAGAAAGAACTAAAGAAATTGGTATATTACGTGCAATTGGAGCCAGCAAAAAAGATATATCTCGAGTATTCAATGCCGAAACATTTATCGAAGGATTAATTGCTGGAGTAATGGGAATACTTATTACCCTACTTCTAACAATTCCAATAAATATAATAATTAAAAATCTATCTGGCATTTCCAATGTAGCAATACTTCCAATCGGTGGAGCAATCATTTTAGTAATTATTAGCATATTACTTACAACTATCGCTGGATTAATACCATCTCGCATGGCAAGTAAAAAAGATCCAGTTGAAGCTTTAAGAGTTGATTAATCACTTTGTTATTGCAAAGTGATTTTTCTTAAAATTATGAAAATTTTGTGAACTTAGCACTCTTTGTTGACAACTGCTAATTTTGGTGATATATTATTAGTGTCAATAGGAAATATTGATAAAAACATTTTCAAGTATAAACATAAATATTTGGAAAATAATAATTAAGAAAGGACGATGATAATTTATGTTACCAAGCAGAATGTTTTTTGATGATATGTTAAGTGATTTGACAATTGAAAATAAGATGAAATGTGATATTTACGAAAAGGATAATAAAGTATTCATAGAAATGGATGTTCCTGGATACGATAAAAGCGATATTAAAGTAGAATGCAACAAAGGAAATATTGTTATTCGTGCTGAAAAAGAACAAAAAGAAGAAGAAAACAAAAAATATCTTCATCGTGAAAGAAAGATATATGGCAAAATTGAAAGAAGCTTCCATCTAGAAGATATCGACGAAGATTCAATTACAGCTGAATTTAAAGATGGTATTTTAACAATTGCTGTTGATAAAATTGATGAAGATAAAAACAAAAAATTTATCGAAGTTAAATAATCTAAACAAACAAATTCCAGTGTCCAAAAACACTGGGTTTTATTTTGTTCAAAATTTCTCCCACGGATCAATATTTTTAAGTCGTTTAATTGCTTTATCAATAGTTATTTCATTAGGTTTTATTTTATCTAGTTCACTCCACTTAATTGGCATCGAAATTGTCGCTTTATTTCTAAGCCTTATCGAATATGGAGCAACACTTGTAGCTCCTTTTATATTCCTAACCCAATCAATAAATATTTTACATTTTCTTTTACTTTTTTTCATATTACTTGTATATTTATCTGGCCAAGTAGCCTCCATTAATTTAGCAATATTCCTAGCAATACTTCGAGCATTTTTCCACGTAGTCTTATTTCTTAAAGGAACAACTATATGATATCCTTTTCCTCCACTCGTTTTCAAAAACGATTCCAAATTGTAATCATCTAATATTTTCTTTAAATCTTTTACTCCTTCACGCAGTTTACTTAAACTTAAATTTTCATCAGGATCCAAATCAAAAACTAAAATATCCGCATGATTGACATCATCTACTTTACTCCCCCATATATGAAACTCATAACTATTCATTTGTACTTCTTGCATTATCCCATTTATATCCTTAATATAATAGTAATCATTTCTAGAATCGCCATTACCTTTTAGTTTTTTTACTCCTAAATAATTATCTATATTTTCAAAATGTTTCTTATAAAATGGTGTTCCGCCGACACCATCTGGAAGTCTTATAGTACTAATAAGTCTATTCTCAACATAAGGAAGCATTCTTTTAGCCACCTTTTCATAATAATTAAAAATATCTTTCTTAGTAACTTTAGGATTCTTAAATATAACTTTATCTGGATTAGTTAATTCTATCGTCGTTTTCTCACCTGCAATTTCTGCCATTGTTCTTCCGGTTTTAACACTCGTATTAAATTCTAAAATATCATCATACAAATGGAATTCATCTTCATCTTTAATTAATAACCAATTATCTTTATCCATCAAAACTAAAGTCCAGAATCCTTTTAATCTTTTACCATAAAGTTTAAATTTAATTATTCCTTTCTTAAAATCTGGTTTCTTTCCATCCAATACTTCCCATGTTCCATAATCCCACAACATGACTGTTCCAGCCCCATATTCACCCTTAGGAATAATACCTTCAAAATTTCTATAACTAAGAGGATGATCTTCAACCATAACCGCCAACCTTTTATCTTTGGGATTATAAGATGGTCCTTTTGGAACTGCCCAACTTTTCAAAACTCCATCCCATTCTAATCTTAAATCATAATGGTCTTTCCGTGCTATATGATGTTGCACCACAAATCTAAGTTTCCTACTACTTTTCTCTTTTCTTCCCTTTGGTTCAAGTGTCTTATCAAAATTTCTTTTTTTATTATATTCTACTAACTTTTTTGTCATAATAAAACCTCTATTTTTAGTTTAAGTAAAATAGAAGTTTTTATGTATTAATATCTAACTCCACCCCATTCAACTACTGTAAAACCATTTCGCTCAAAAGTTGAAAGTTCTTGTGCCTTTATATCAGTTTTCTTATTTACTTTTTTAATATGAATAGCAACTCTTAACATTGAATCAGGTTCAGGTGTAATTATTAATTTATTATAATTTTCTCTTTCTTCTGTTAATTCAAAATATACTAAACTTTTTTCATTATCTTCAAGCACTGGTAACCAATACATAATAAATTCATTAGCTTCTCTTTCCGTTAAGCCAATTATATCCAATTTTTCTTCTAAAAAATCAATTGCTTCATTTGCTTCAACATAAAAGCCGGTATCAAAATCTACTTTATTTTGACTTATTTCATCCCAATACAAAGCATAATAATATCTACCATTATAGTAAATGTCTCCATTTGTTTTTACATCTACTTCCCATCCATTATCATACTTTGGATAACTAGTTTTTATATACTCAGGATGTTCAAAATTAACACTAACTTTCACATCAGAATCAGGATATAAATATAAAACAGGTTTATCTATAGTTGGTTCAGTTACAGCAACTGCATATAAAACAACAAAAACCAAAATAACAAACAAAACAATATTTAAAACAATCCATAATTTTCTCTTTTTCACATTCATCACCTACGTATAAAATTTTATTTACATTTAATTTTTCCTCTAAATAACTTAATAATTCTTATTGATTTTGAAATATACATTCTACTTATAACATTCTATTTCTAATGGTTCATCACAAGTCATAGTACCATCTTCACAATAATAACAATCACACATTTCTGCATCAGTGTCACATTCACACCCCCATGAACTAGGACAATAAAAATAACTATCACTGTGATTATTCGTATTTGCAAGAATATAAATAATAATTCCGACAATTATTATAAACTGAATTACAGCTAAAACAATTAAAAAAATATGTCCATTTTCTCTTTTTTCATTTTCCACAATACCACCTTAATACTTTCTAGCTTAATAATACCATAATAAATAAAAATAATAAACCAAATAATTACAATTATATGTCTACTTCAATCTCTCCTTTATTATATCATCACTTTCCAATTTACCAATAAGCAAAGACGAATTATCATCATGTTTTAAATAATTACTATTAACTAAATCTTCCATATAATTAGCATAACAATATTTACACATATGTTTACAAGTATTATACACCCCAATATCAACCATTTGGACACATTCACATTTATTTCCTTTACGCATTGTTTGCTTAGGATATTTCTTGCCCGTCATCTTTAAGGCTAACTCTTTTGAAATGCAATCACCTTTAATAAAACCATATTCCACCAAATTGCGATTTTCAAAACAAGTTTGCACAGTCATTCCATTATCCTGGGCATACTTACTAAAAGACTCTCCAATTTCCTTATACATGTCTTCAGTAAAAGATTTTGGTTTTAAATATCCCATATTCTTCTGCACGTTTTTATAATCATCTAAAAAAGAAACAATAATTCTATTTACATAACCATTAAGTAGTTCACACATTCTTTTGAATGCTCTTTTATGATATTCCATGGTATACACATCGTTTATAAAAATCGGATCATACCTAATAACTATATTATCAGCCCCAATAATCTTGGATATTTCTTTTATTCCGTCGATAACTTTACTCTTATCAGGAACATTTGGCTCTATTTCTTTTTTATAAGGTGTAAGTGTCACATGAAATAATATTGGCTTATCAAACATAGATAAATAAGGAATAATTGGTAAAGGATTTTTAGTACAAAAGAAAAACATACCGACATTACTAAAATTAATGCGACTTACTAGCTTAGGATTAAAAGGATTCCTAACATCGACGAATCCCTCTTCCCATCTTTTTACAAACCACTTGCTATAAAAAGCCACTATATCTGTTCTACCACTTACAAATAAAATCATAATTTATCACATAACTATTTAACCAAAAATAATTAAAAAAGACAACCTACATAAAAGGATGCCTTAACAAATTACCTTTAGTTTTCTCTAAATAATTGATTGTTACTTTAATATTTGGTTCAATAAATATTCCATCACCTTCATAATTACAAAATGGATTACTTGTTTTTTTCTTAGCTAAAACTTCTTTAGTTATATCTTTATTGTTACTAACTTTTATCTTACCAACATAATATAGTTTATTATTTTTCTTTTCTCCAAGTAACAAACTATAACTTGTACTATTTTTAACATAACCTCCGATATAAAACTCATCAGTTTGATAATTCTTTAACTTAATCCACACATTACTTCTTTTATTAACATAATACTTACTTGTCTTTTCCTTAGCAACAATTCCTTCAAGTCCCATTTTTTTAACGGATGCAAATAACTTTTTCCCATCACTATAAACTTTGGATTTAACAAAATAATCAGTATCTTTATATTGATCTAATATCTTCTTTCGCTCTACTAATGTTTTATTAGTTAAATCCTTATTCTGATAAATAATATCAAATGCTACAAACTGAACCGGATTATCAAAACTCATCTTTTTAATTCTTTCTGAATTCTTTATTCTAAGCCTTTTTTGTAAACTACTAAAAGATGGTTTACCCTTATCAAATAAAACTATTTCTCCATCAAATATACAAAAGTCTCTTTCCACAATATTTTTAATACCAAATAACTCCGGAAATAAATGAGTTACATCAACATTATTTCTGGTCCTTATATTTATTTTTTCTCTACATACATAAACTAATGCTCTTATTCCATCAAACTTTATTTCATATAAATATTTATTTTCAAAATCAAAAGGTATCACCGCAAGTAACATCGGTTTTATATTTTTATCATCAAACATTTTTCAAACTTAACTCCAAGGCCTGCATCAAATCTTTAATATTATTCTTTTGTTTTGCTTTAACAGTTTTAGGTTTCATTCCCTTTTGTTTTTCTTTAATGGCTTCTTTAATATTTTCCTGATATTCATCGACATATTCTTCTGGTTTAAATTTCATCTTTAAAGAATCGATCAATTTCATCGCCAAATCCAATTCTTTTTTTGTATATTTCGCCGAGGATACTGCATCTGGAATTATTATCTCTTCATTAAAATAAAGCGTGCTCATAATCATATTATCCCCCATCATTCTAATGGCCACATAATAAAATTTGGTGGATAAAATTGTCTTAGCAATTGCTATTCTTTTGCTTTTTTCTAAAGCATCCCGAAATAAACTAAAAGCTTTACTCTTACTTGGCACTGAAACCACATAACTTTTCTCATAAAAAACTGGATCGATCTCAGATGTTCCAACAAAACCGACGATTTCGATGTTACCTTCAGTCTCTACTCGCAAATTTTTAAGTTCTTCACTCGTAAGTGTTATATATTTATCCTCATTTATTTTATATCCTTTAATTATATCTTCTTGTTTAACCTCTTTTTTACAATGTGGACAATACTTGACATATTTTATCCGTGTCAAACATTTTTTATGAAGTTGATTAAATGACACATCATTATCTTGTAATATGGGGTTAATGGTAATTGGAATATTTACTAATCCAAAAGAAATACTACTTTTTTTCATTAATCTTCCTCACTATCTTTAAATGTTATATCATGATTACTTGGTCCTTCGATACACTTGCCGTCGATATCATATCTCGAACCATGACACAAACAATCCCAAGTCTTTTCTATTTCATTAAACACTAACCCACATTTCATATGTGGACATCTATTTAATACAATATGTTCCTTATTATTTTCATCCTTATAAATTGCCACATTTTTACCATCTAACTTAGTATAAATAACTCTCCTATTATTCACATTTCCTTTATTACTCTTTAAAATTGCTTTCACGCTACCATAAGCATCGGGGAAAAACCTAACAACTTTATTCCAACTCAAAAGTCTATCCGGTCTAAAAAGTTCAATATACTTATTTTGCCTTTTCAAAATAATATCGCGCAATATCATACTAGCTAGTGTTGCATTAGTCATTCCCCAAGTATTATATCCACATGCAATTAACACGCCATCATCATCTTCATCTAGTTTTCCTATCAAAGGTAAATAATCATTAGTTATAATATCTTTATTACTCCATACATAATCAAAATTATATTTTTTCTTTAAGTTTTCAAAATTACCTTTAATACTTTTAATATTAGGACTAGCAAGCGAATTAGTTAAATAAATTAAATAATTATTTTTGTCATCTTGATGATATCTATATGATATTGTTTCATCATCAATATTAATAGCATTTACATTTTTAAATTCTCTAACCTTTACAGCTCCAACATAAGAAGTTTCTACATGATTTTTAAATGGAAACAACAATGGTAAAATAAAATATGGATAATGTGTAGCAATTACTACATGCCTACATTTAATAACATGATTATTTACATAGCATTTGCATATTCCATCTTCTCTACTTATCTTTTCTAAATTAGAGTTTTCGTAAACACATTCCTGCAAAATATTTTTTAATCCAATTACATATTTAACTGGATGAAACATATAAGTATCACTTACTTTAATTGCATATTTAAAGTTTTCTCCATTCTCTACAAATTCAGCAGCAACACCCGATTCCTTCAAAAAATTATATTCTTCTAACAATTTCACTTTATTTTCTTCATCATTAGTAAAAAGAAGTGATTCCGATTTTTTCAAATCACAAAGTATATTTTCTTTATCAATTACTCTTTTTAATTCTTTTACTGCTGTTATTTGGCTTTCTAAATATCCCTTAGCGAGATCTACCTTACCAAATTTGCGAATATTCATGTATTCTTTTTCCTGCAAATAAGTAATCTTCGCCGTACTTCTAGCAGTTACTCCTTCACCACATTTATTACGTTCAATAAGTAGTGTCTTGACATTGTTTTTACGCAACTGATAAAGGGTCGACATTCCTGTAATTCCTCCACCGACAACTAACGTATCACATTCTAAATCCTTTGTTACTCGCTTTAAAGCCTTATTTTTTACATCTAACCATATACTTTTATTTTTCATAAGCATCACTATTAGTATGAGGCAAAATTAACATTTTAAACTCCCTCTAGGCAAATTAATTGTAGACCATCTAGAAGAAAAAATAGATGCTTTGCTTGAACAAAATAATGTCAATAATCCATCTACAGATGATAATACAAACAATGTAACTAACGATGGCGAAGGAGAAACAACAACTGACACTTCTAAAATTACTTCGACAATTTCTGATTACAATTCTGAAGCCGAAGAAATTCAAAGTTCAATTGAAAATTTAAATGTCCCAAGTAATCGTAGTGATGCAATCGACTTATATTGGGAATGGAAATCTACAATTGAAGATTTAGAAAACCGCTTAGATAGTTATGAAAATGAATTAGAAAGAATGTATCGTAATAATGAACTATCATATACTGACTTTAGAACATTCGATGATCAAATCGAAGATATTGAAAGTATTTTAGACCGTGCTGAAGACGAACTAGAACGTCAAACAAATTATGATGATTAACAAGCACTTAACATGCTTGTTTTTTATTGGCAAAATTTAGCAATCATTTGTTCGTAAAATGTGTTATAATATTTTTGGTGATTATTATGACTCTCGAAGAAAAACTAAAAATTCTTGCAGACAGCGCAAAATATGATGCATCATGTTCCTCTAGTGGTAGCACCAGAAAAAATAAAAATGGCTTAGGTAATGCTGCAGTAAATGGCGTTTGCCACTCTTTTTCTGCTGATGGTAGATGTATTTCCCTACTCAAAATTCTCCTTACTAACTGTTGTATTTTTGATTGTAAATACTGTATCAATCGTCGAAGCAACAATATTCCAAGAGCCATATTTACTCCCGAAGAAATTTGTGAAATTACCATTAATTTTTATAAACGCAACTATATCGAAGGATTATTCTTAAGTTCCGGAATCATCAAAAATCCTGATTATACTATGGAATTATTAATAAAAACTATTTATTTACTTCGAAATAAATATCATTTCAATGGTTATATTCATGCTAAAGCCATTCCTGGAGCAAGTGATGTTCTAATAAAAAAACTAGGAAAATTAGTAGATAGAATGAGCACTAATATTGAGCTGCCTAGTGATAACAGCCTAAAACTACTAGCCCCCAATAAAAATAGCAAGGATATCAACCACATTATGTCTACTGTAAAAAATAACACTAATAAATATTTTGCTCCCGCTGGTCAAAGTACCCAAATGATCATCGGTGCCACTAAAGAAACAGATAAAGATATAATGACTAAAAGTAGCACAATGTATAAAAACTATCATTTAAAAAGAGTCTTTTATTCGGCTTACATCCCTGTCAATAAAGATTCCTTGCTACCTACAATTACTACTCCCCCCTTAATCCGTGAAAACCGGCTTTACCAAGCTGACTGGTTATTAAGGTTTTACAACTTTACCGTTGATGACTTATTTGATAAAAACGAAAACTTTAATATTTTAGTTGACCCCAAAACTGACTGGGCCTTAAAACATTTAGAATATTATCCTAAAGAAATTAACACTGCAACATTTAATGATTTAATTAGAATACCAGGAATTGGATTAACATCCGCCAAGAAGATAATTTCATCCCGAAAATATTTTACTATCGAATTTGCTGATTTAAAAAAGATGGGAATCAGTTTAAAAAAAGCCAAATACTTTATTACTTGTAATCATAAATATTTTGTTGACCCAACCACTCTTACTAAAAGTATCATCACCCAAAATCTAATTGCTCTAGAACCGACTTTAAAACCTAAAGTTGTTCAACTAAGCCTATTTCCTAATGAATAATTACATAATAATTTATGATGGTACTTTTATTAATTTACTTACAACTATAAAATATTTATTACAAGCAAATATCAAACCGCAAAAAATTGTTATCGAAGGTACATACTCTCCTAGTCTTTTTGAAACAATCATTAAACCTAATATTGATAACGACCCAACGTTTATTACCAAAATTACTAAATTTAGCTCTAAAGAAATACTTAAATTAATAACTTATATCTTTTTAAGTAATGCCAAAAATAAAGAATTAGTACTATACTATTTAATTTTAAATACTTTTATTTATAAAGATAAAATAATATATCAACGCAATTTGAATTGTGTTAATACTGCTTTTAAACTCGCTCATCATGTTAGCAGTGAAAATCATAAGATGAAAGGATTTACTAGATTTAAAATGATTAACAACAAATTCTTATATGCGGAAATATCACCAGATAACAACATATTAGAACTACTATCAAAACATTTTCAAAAAAGACTTAAAAATGAACTGTGGATAATTAAAGATACCAACCGTAATATCCTAAGTATTTATGATTTAAACGCTTATCACATTGTCTCCGGAGAAAATATAAAATTATTAGCATTAGAAAAGAATAACAATGATAACTACTACGAAAATTTATGGTGCATATTTTTTAAAACAATAGCCATCAAAGAAAGAGAAAACAAAAAATGTCAAATGAGTTTTATGCCTAAAAAATATTGGCATAATATTATTGAAATGGAGGATTATAATGCAAAAAGTAATTAAAGGAGAAGAACTTTTAAAATATATTGATGAAGCAATTACCATATTAAGTGATGCGGTCAAAACAACTTTGGGACCTAATGGCAATAATGTCATTATTAATGACTCTAATTTTAGCCCCTATATTACTAATGATGGAGTTACTATTGCTACTGCAATTACTGATAAAAATGAGATTACCAACACTATTCTTACCATCATTAAGGAAGCAGCTTTAAAAACAGACAGTGATGTCGGAGATGGAACGACAACTACTATTTGCTTACTAGAAAGTATTTATAAAAATAGTATACAAAATATTACATCTAAAAATGATGCTTTAAGACTAAAAGAAGAACTTGAAGAAAGTACTAAAAAAGTTATTGATATGCTAAATAAATTTAGTAAAATTCCTAGTGACAAAGAATTAGAAAAAATAGCCAGTATCTCTGCAAATGATGAAAAAATAGGTAAATTAATAACAAAATTTTATTTAAAGTTGAACAAAAGTAATAATATTAAATTAATGGAAAACCTAACTGACAATAAAGACTATGCTATTAGTATACCAGGATTTTTCATTGAAAATACTATTGCCTCTCCTTATTTTATTAAAGAAAAAGAATTGACAATTAAAAGCCCCATCACCGTTTTATACAATAAAGACCTAACTGACACTTGCGAACTAGAACAAATAATTTATGATGCAAATATGGAAAATAAAGATTTAATAATCATGGCCAATAGTTTTAGTGATAACATTATAAATGATATTCTAGCCATCAATTACGAGCAAGAAAATAAAATTATTCTTTTAAATAACCCCGAATACGGTACTAAAAGACTAGCAATTATCGATGATTTAAAAATAATAACTAATGCCAAAAAAATTAATACTTACTATATAGGGTCTATAAAAGAATTTAAATATACGAATGAAAGCATTACCTTTATTTATGATCAAAACTCTCAACTAGATAAATACATAGAAAAAGTAAGACAAGAACTTGCTAACGAAAAAGATGAGTTTGAACAAGAATTCTTAAAAACTCGTTTGAGCAAACTTACAAACACCTTCGGACTTATCTATGTCGGAGGAACTACAAAATTAGAAAGACGCGAAAAGAAAATGCGTTTTACTGATGCTTTATGTGCCTTAAACGCTGCAACAAATGGTATATTACCTGGAAGCTCGCTTCCTATTTATCAAATTAGTGAAAAGTTAGAACACCAAAATACTGCTGATGCCATATTGAGTAATGCTTTAAAAGAACCATTAATTCAGATATTAAAAAACAGTAATGTCGATTATCCTGAAATATTAAAGAAAATAAAGAATAATGATTATCAAATATTATACAATGCCAAAAATAAAACATTTGAATCAATTACTGACACAAATGTTTTAGATAGTTTTCTAGTTTTAAGTTCTGCTTTAAAAAATGCTATATCAATCTCTTCTCTATTACTGACAACATCCCATTTAGTAATAAATGTTCCTCTTAAAGAATCACCAAGAATTTCTTCTATAAACGAGGAATTCTAGCCCATATCATTTAAGTCGACACCTTCATCAACTATCATATCAGCAAATTCCACTTTAAATCTTTCAATTTCTTTTTTCTTAGCATCTTCATAAATATTTTTAGCATTACAAATGGCTTTATAAAAATGTTTTAATGTAACAATACTCTGATTATCATATAAAGCATAAGTAAATGCATTAGCAACTATTGTAAGACAAATGTCCGGATATCTACTAGCAACTTCGTAGACTCTTTTATATTCATCAGTCATTTCAACAATAAAAGCCATAATTTTTTCCACAACAAATGGTTGATAATTGAGCTTTACCCCAATTTGTTTTTCCAATTTTGGAATAGTTCCCATCAATATTTTGACAACTGTTGGCTTGTCGGCTTCTAGTACATCGATTTTTTGAAAACGTCTCAAAAAAGCCCTATCTCTTAAAATATATTGTTCATATTCTTCCGTTGTCGTGGCCCCAATCATCTTTATTGTTCCTCGGTCAAGCCCTGCTTTTAACATATTGGCAAAATCAAGACCACCGGACTTATTTACTAATAAATGAGTTTCATCGATAAATATAATTGTATTCATTCTATCAGCTAGTTCTCTAACCAATAAATCAATTCTATTTTCAAGTTGCCCTTCACTATTAGTAGAACCAATTAAACTAGTAATATTGACCTTTATTAAAGACCACCCCTTCAAAGCATCAGGAACCATACCTTTTTGAATCCGATATGCAAGACCTTCAACAATAGCAGTTTTACCAATCCCAGGTTTACCAACAAGTAAAGCACTTTTCTCTGGAGTTAAAAGTGTCAAAATAACTTGTTTAATTTCTTCATCTCTAGCAATTGCTGGATCAGTAATATATTCTTTCTTTGTTAAATCATCACCATAACGCTCCAACATACTTATCTTTTCTTCATTCATTATAACACTTCCTCATCATTCATATATTTTAACACATATTCAACTAAACTTTTGGCTGAATACTTATTTATTAATTTGCGTTGATTAATCATTAATTCTTCGCGAAGCATTTTATCACTCAACAATTTTTTCGTAGCATCTACTATTTCATTTATATTATTAGCCCTAATACTCATTTTATTATTAGCAAAAAAATTAGCATTATAATCTTCTACTCCCGGTATTGGCATCATATGCACAAGTGGTTTATTCATCGCAGCAATTTCCGTCGTTGTTAATCCTCCTGGCTTTGATATAACTACTGTACTTGCAGCCATATAATCATTCATATTGTTAACAAACCCTTTAACAATTAAATTAACATTATCTATTTTTTCTAATTCTTCTTTTAATTTTTCATTACTACCACATATTACAACAAGATAAGCATTATTTATTTGGGCTAACAAATTCACCACAATATCCTTTATTTGGCCAAATCCCATACTTCCACTAGTAAGTAATATTACATCTTTATCCTTTAACTCAGGTATTTCCTTAGTATCAAAAAAACTAGTTGCCACGGGAATCCCTGTAGGTAACAGTATTTCTTCTTTAAATCCTTTTTTTACAAAACCTTCCTTTAATAAAGGACTAGGAATTACAAATAAATCCGGATTAGTTTCTTCCCAAAAAGGAATACACTCATAATCAGTTGCTACATTAATAAACTTAATTGACCTACTCTTTTTTATTTTTGTTAAAGTTAAACAAGGAAACAAATGTGTCCCTATTACTAAATCATAATTATTATCGATTAAAAATCTATCTAATTTTTCTTTTACTAATACATTTAAACCATAAACTGGACTAGGAATATTGGTTTTACTATATAATTCCCCCAGTTTATAGACACCACCAAAAACTCCACCATTTCCTTTAGTAGAATCTAAATATAATTTCTCTATGATATTCGATGTATTTTTACCTACCAAATCCAAGTAATTTTGAACATCACAAGTAATACCAAATGATTCAAATTCACTTTTTATGTAATTAGCACAAGCATTATGTCCACCACCCGTACTACAAGTTAAAACTACTACTTTCACTCGCCATCTCCCCAGTTATTATTAAACATATTAGTCAAATAATCTTTATTGAATGTTTTATCTAACACTTCTTCATATGCATTTTGAGGAGGTATACCTCTATCTTTTGCTCTAGCCCTTTCAACAGCACTATATGTAAGAAGCATATCAAATACTAAAAATATTGCTAAAAACACTGCAATTTTCTTGCCAATATTATAATCAAGTTTCTTAATAAAATTTATGACGACTGGATAAATAACTTTTATCCAAAATATTGCCAGTACTCCCCAAAATAAAGAATACATTAAACAAACACGACCATTAATATTAAATGGTTTAGCAGAATAATCCCAAGCTGTAAAACCTAAAACTAATTCCATACCTAAACTCATTAAATATTCTAAAATCGTCCCCCCGATAAAACCAATAATAAAAAGTTTAAAATTATTTTCATTTCTATACTTATAAAGTATCGCCGATAAAACACAAGCACATAAACCATATGCCATATTAAAAGGTCCAATGACAACTGCCGAATGATTGATGATAACCCCTTTTTTAATATAAGTCCACAAGCCTTCGATAACCCATCCAGCAACGCAACCAAAGATAAATATCCAAAATAGATTATATAGTTTTTCAATATTCTCTTTTTTCATAAAACATCACTTATTCTTCGTATGACTAAATTATATCATGAATATGAAAATAAGAAAACTGAAACAATATTATGTTACAATAATTTAATATTTTAGCAAAAACAAAAACAAACCTAGGAAATACCTAAGTTTGTTTAAATACTCAATGGCGCCCGATGTAGGACTCGAACCTACGACCTAACGGTTAACAGCCGTGCGCTCTACCGACTGAGCTAA